>NZ_JFJW01000050.1:0-37107 GCF_000611125.1 Cupriavidus sp. SK-4 | reverse complement strand
GGCGCGTCACCGCCGCCGCCCCCGCCGCCGCAAGCGGCGAGCATGGCGGTGGCGGCCACGGCCAGCGCACGTGCCGGCACCGTGGATGGGCGCGAGGCCCGCGGCAGGATCAGTCGATGGGGTTGCATGGTGTGGTCTCCTCGGTCTTGTGTCTTCTTGGTGGACTCAGGGGGCTGCCAGCACGCCGACGCGGAAGGTCGGGCTGGCGCTGCCGGTGCCGGACAGGTGGCTGAACACCCGGCCGCTGGCGATCAGCGCACCGGCGGTGCCGCTGTTGTCGGTGGTGGCGATCATGCCCGGCGCGTTCTGCGTGAAGTCGAGCTGGAAGGCACCGCTCTGGTTCATCGTCATCGGGTCCAGCAGCTCCACGCGCGCGCCCTTGACCAGCGAGGCGGTGTAGACAAAGTCGCTGCCCGAGCCGATATAGCCGCCGTCAAGCTGGCCGCTGGCCAGTGCCTTCGCCGGCGCCATCAGCGCCAGGCCCGATTCGTCGTCGACATTGACCGTCAGCGGCAGCAGCGAGATCTGCGCGTAGCCGGTGCGCACCAGCAGCGGCACCAGCGCGCCGTTGAGCTTGCCCACCACCATCAGGCCCTTGGCGCGGCTGGCGTTGTTGCTGGTGATGGCAGCACTCTGGAACGACGGGTAACGGCGGCTGCCATCGGCATTGCTGCTTTCGAAGGCGCCGTCGGCGCTGCGCAGCTTCCAGCTGTTGCCGGTGCTGAGGCAGCTGCCGGCCGCAACGGTGCAGCTGCCGTCGGCGTTCAGCGTCTCGGTGGTCTGCGCGGTCGCGGGTGTGAAGTGGCTCGACGAAGTCAGCGAGCCGCCGGACGGCACCTGGTGGTAGCCCAGCAGGTTGTAGTTGCCGGCCACCCTGGTGAAGTCGGTCTCGGTCTGTGCGAATGCCAGCACCGGGTAGAACGGGAACGTGGTGGCCGGGATCGCGCCCAGCCCGAGCACGCCCGGATAGGAGATGGTGGCACCCGGGATGCCGCCGCCCGCAACGCCATTGCCCAGGAAGATCACCGGCGGCTTCGCGCTGTCGATATTCGCCTGCGAGGTGCCGTCAGACGCCGTTGCTGTCTGCAGCGCAACCGCGCAGCGGTTCTGCTCGGCAGTCGGCAGCGAGGTCATGTTGGCAAAGGTGCCGGTAAAGGTCACGCCCGCGCGCGTCGGGCTGACGCTGCCGGGTTGCTTGGGCACCGGCGACTCGATGATCTCAAGCTGGTAGGTGCGTGCCGCGGTGTCGAAGCGCAGCTTCACCAGTTCGCCCGCGCCGGAGCCGCCGGTGAAGGTGGTGCTGTAGTCCAGTGCCGCCGGGCACAACGACCCCGGCGGGCCGCCGATGGTGACCGGACCCTGCGCGGGGCACGTGCCCGTGTCAGCGCATTGCGGTGCCTGCGTGCCGGCGCGCGGCGCCTCTTCATCGCCGCCGCCGCCACCGCAGCCGGCCAGCGCCGCGGCAAGGCTCACCCCTGTCAAAACCAAAGTGCTGCGTCGAAGCATCGACATGGTCATTGCCTGTCTCCTGATTTTTTCTTGGCGACCCCTGTTTCTGGATCTGGTGTCCGGCTCTGCGGCCGGATCCCTCCCGGGTGCGGCGACTCTCGCCGCTCGCGTGTTTTTGCGTCAATAGAGCGGCCGTTCCAAACAGGCGCGCCTGGCGTGCATGCCGCATGTGGCTGTGGATTGCGGGTGTTGCACGGACTGCGCGGCAATGCGGCGCGGCCCCCGATTCAAACGCACGGTGCGCGCCGCTTTGCCGCATCTCAGAAGCGATAGTCAGGATTGGCCGGATCGAACGCCGAGGCCTCGAAGGTCTTGCGCACCAGCTTGTCGAAAACGATCTTCTCGACCATGTTGCCGTCGGCATCCCACGCGGTTTCCACGCGGATATACGGATGCTTCAGGTCCAGCATCAGCTGCACCTTCTTGGCGTAGTACTGCGGCGCGCCGGCCGGCAGGTCCCAGGTCAGCGCCACCATGCGCACGCCCTGCTCCTGCACGATCTCGGCCTTGCTGTATTTCTCGGACAGGCCGGCGGCACGCAGCGACTTGGCATCGCGCTCCAGCATCGACAGCACGAACTGGAAGCCCAGGTCACGCACGGTGTGGTTGGACTGCGAACGCGCCAGCGTGCCGTCCAGTCCGATCCACATCGAGGTGAAGCCCAGCACGCCGCCCAGGTGGCCGTACATCTCGTCCTTGCGGCGGGTTTCGTCATAGATGATTTCCTGGCCCGACTGCGCGCCGCCGGGCAACCACTTGGCATAGAGCTGGCGCGGCTGATGGCGGTAGCGGATCTGCATCTTCGCGGGCTGGTCTTGCCACTGGTTGTTGAGCCGTTCCTGGCGCGACATCCAGTACTCGTACTCGGGATAGCGGTTCATCTCGGCGCGGGCCCATTTCAGCAGCGCATCCGGCTGCAGCGCTTGGAATACGGCCAGCACCTGCTCATCGGACAACCGCGCGAGTTCGCCGCTGGCGACCTGGCGCGAGAACAGTGCGGCTTGCTGTGCGGATGTCTGGCCGTCATAGCCCGTGCCCGCGGCGACGGTGGCGGTGGCCGTCTGGGCCATGGCCACGGGGGGTATGGCCAGTGGCGCAGCCAGCAGTCCGATGACGGCACCGGCGACGGCGGCAAGGTAAAGCGGTTGGATCGACATGGCAGCTTCCTCCTCAAGATGTCCGCCAGGAGGCGGAGCGCGGGCAGCGCAGGGCGAACGGGACCACCGCCGCGCTCTTGGAAAATCCGATAAGGCGCACGGGGTCCGCGGGGCCTGTGCGTGGCCTCGCTGGGTGGATCGACGGTTCAGGTTTTGCGTGAGGGCGGTGGCGCCGGTCCGGCGGTAACCGGGCGCGGCGCGCGCCGCTATGTCCTGGTGCGCATTCGCATCCAGTCATCCAGCGGGTTGCTGGGGAAGCTCACGGTTTGCTCGCGCGCGCGGACCGGCATGCTGGTCACGGCTGAGCGTTTGGTGCCCTCATTGCGCACGGTGCGTGCGCTGATGCGGGCCTTGCCGAGGGCGGCGGCGGTCTGGCTGGCCGCATCGCCCATCGTTGCCGCCATCGCGGCATAACTGGCGCCCGGGTCATCGGCGGGCTGCGCAGCGGCCAGCCTGCTGGCGCGCTGCTCGGCCTGCTGCTGCTCGCCGAGCTCGAACACCGACTGCAGCGCCGAGAACTCATCCGCGCTGGGTTGCGCCACGTTCAGCACGGCTTCCACCATGGCGGTGAGCTGGGCCAGCACGTGCGCATCGCTCATCTGCCGGCCCTGCGTGAACGCCGGCAGCAGGTTGGTGAGCTCTTCGCCGGCCAGCACGCCGGCCAGTGCCTTGAGCGCAAACTGCAGGCGCCAGCCCAGCTCATGCCGCGGCAGCCCCGGAATGGCGCGCGAGAAAGCATCGAAGAAGCGCCCGTACACCGGGGCGTAGTGCTCCAGCAGGTATTGCTGGATAAACGGTGAGGTGTCCGAATACACGCGCCCGAGCAGCCGCAGGAACGACGGCCCGCCCACCGACGGGTCGCGTGCCATCTGCAGCGCGGGCACGAACAGCGCACCCATCACGTGCTCGCAGCGGATGCTGTTGCCGGGCCAGCGCGCTTCGCACGCATCGAGCAGCGCCAGGCGCCGCGCGTTGAGCGGATCCAGCCGCCGGCTCAGCACGGCGTGCATCATGATGTCTTTGCTGCGGAAGTGGTAGTTCACGGCCGCCAGGTTGACGATGGCGCGCGACGTGACCTGCCTGAGCGAGGTGGCTTCATAGCCAACCTCGGTAAACAACTTTTCCGTGGCGTCGAGAATCCGGGCCTTGGTGTCTCCTGCCGAGCTTTTGCCGGTCTTCATGGGGGCGTCTCTCTTCGTTGCTGCCTTAAACCCCTTAGCAATTTGCTACGCTGTTCCGCTCCCTGCTCTGACGGCATACGGATGCTTGAAACAGCTGTACGAAGCCTATCCACCACTTCGAGCGTTTCACAAGACCTGAATTGGAGTGGACATTCTAATTGCGCCACTGGTGTGGGGAATCGCACAACAATGTCGCCCGCAGCCTGCATCGAGCAGCCATGCCGGATGCCTGCAACGCAGGACATTGCAGGCTTGCGCAGCCGAAACATCATGACGTGAGGCTTCGTGCCAGCGCGTCCGCATTCTGCGCCGTCAGCGCGAACACTGACAATTGGGGATTGGCCCCCACGCTGGTCGGGAACACCGAGCCGTCGAATACCGACAGGTTGGCCAGCTGGTGGTGGTTGCCATGGCTGTCCACCACGCCGCCGCGCGCATCGTCGCTCATGCCGCAGCCGCCCATCAGGTGCGCGGTGAACAGCGCGGTGCGGAACGGCTTGAGCGGCAGTTGCGCGATGGCGTCGCGCGCCTCGGGCCAGCTGCGGTACTCGGCGGCATCCAGGTGGGCGGGCCGCACGCGCTCCGCACCGGCGGCAAACTGCGCCTGCGCCATGCTCAGCCACGCACGCCGCACGCCGTCCCAGGCGTAGTCGCTCATCTCATAGTCCAGCAGCGGGCTGCCGTCGGCCGCCAGCCGCACGCGCCCGCCCGTGCTCTCTGGCACAAAGCCGTCGCGCAGCAGTGCCAGCATGGCGTTGGTATGGGGCAGTTGCGCCATGTCGCGGCGCAGCGCCTCGCCCACGCCGTTGACCACGCCCGCGCTGATGCCGGGGAACAAGGGCGGCACCTCCAGCTTGTAGCCCATCGGCCCGGTCGCGCCATCCTTCCACTGGAAGTGGTCGGAAGCGATCGACTGCGGTGCGCCATAATAAGGATCAATGCGCTCCGGCATTTTGGCGATGGTGATATTCACCGGGTGGATAAATGTGCGCAATCCCAGCCGCTCATGCGGGTCCGGCACGCGCGAGCGCAGCAGCAGCGCCGGCGTGTTGATGGCGCCGCCGGCGGCGATGAAGTGTTTGGCGCGCACGACTACGCCGACGCCGGTCGGCGTATAGCCGTCCGCGCCCAGCGCCTCGCCGGTGACCGACTGCACGCGCTTGCCGTCATGGTCCAGCGTGCGCACGCGCACGCGGTGCACCAGCGTCGCGCCGCTGGCCAGTGCCGCGGGAATGGTCGATACCAGCATCGACTGTTTGGCATTGACCGGGCAGCCCAGCCCGCAATAGCCGGAGTTCCAGCAGCCCTTCACGTTGCGCGGGATCACGTGCCATTCCCAGCCCAGCGTTTCGCAGCCGCGCTTGAGCACTTCGTTGTTGGGATTGGGCGCCATCGCCCAGGGCGCGATGCCCAGGCGCTCTTCCACTTTCCTGAACCACGGCGCCATGTCGGCCTCGCTGTGGCCGGTGACGGCGTGATGCGTGGCCCAGTGCGCCAGCGTCTGCGGCGGCGTGCGGAAGCTCGACGACCAGTTGACCGTGGTGCTGCCGCCGACGGAGCGGCCCTGCAGGATGGCGATGGCGCCGTCGGCCGTGGTGCGCGCCGCGGCCTCCTGGTACAGCTCGCGATAGGCGCGGTTCTCATCCATGTCGCGGAAGCTGTCCGAGGTGCGCAGCGCCCCCTCTTCCAGCAGCACCACGCGCAGGCCCGCGCGGCTCAGCGCCTCGGCGCTGATGCCGCCGCCCGCGCCGCTGCCGACGATGACGACGTCGGCATCGAGCGTGCGCGTGGTGGTGAAGGTGGCAGCGTCCAGTACCTTCCAGCCGGCGGCGATGCCGGCGTCGTAGAGATTGTCGATGGCCATGTCGGGGATCAGGCGTGCAGCGCCTTGTAGACGGCCGCGTTCGGGCCGGGATAGCCGCTGCCCGCCCACGCGGCGGGCAGTACGTAGTAGCTCACGCTGGTGAGCTTGACCAGCACCACCGCGCCGGCATTGAGCGTGGCCAGGCGGCTGGCGCGCCAGCGCGCCAGGAAGGCCTGCACCTGCGCCGGCGTGGCCGCACTCCAGTCTTGGCGGATGCCGGTCAGCGCCCAGCGCAGCGGCATGCTGGCAAGCAGTCCGAACAGCTTGCGCAGCTCGGCTTGCGCACCCGCGCCCATCGCGGCGCAGGTCGCGTCGATATTGCGCAGCGCGTCTTGCTCCAGGGTCGCGCGCCGCGGCGGCGGGGCTTCGGCCAGCTCAGTGACGATGGCCGGCAGCAGCGCGCGCAACATCGCCACGTCTTCCGGGCGCAGCCAGGTCATGCCGGCCTGCGGCGCGGGATGGGCCGATGAGCAGCCGGCCAGCGACGGCACCAGCCCGGTGCAGGCCAGCGCGGCCGAGAAGCCGAGGCCGACTTTCAGGAAGCCGCGCCGCGTCAGCGCATGCAGCGTCTCGGCATCGGCATCCGCACGGCGGTGTGGATGATTGGGGGGCATGTTGTCTCCTTGCGTCGGTCTCTTGTATTCAGGCGGGGCAGGCCCGCATTGACGCTACCCGGAGTATGGATAAAGATCGGTGCCCGGTCTTGATCCCGCACGACAGGTGATTTGATGCCACGCGCCAACCAGCCCGACGGCGGTGCCAGTGGTACGCAAGCGGGCACCGCATTGGGCACCGTCTCGCTCGCCTACCTCCGCGCCGTGCTCGACCACGGCGCGCGCCAGGGCATTGCCCCGGCCGAACAGCTGCGCGCCGTCGGCGTGCCGCCCGAGCTGCTGCACGCCACCGGTGCGCAGACCGCCACGCGCATTCCCGGCGCGGCCTACCTGGCGCTGCTCGACTGGCTGGAGCAGGTCACCGGCGATCCCGATGTCGGCCTGCGCGCCGGCGCCGCCTTCGCGCCGCGCCACTATGCCGAGATGGGCTACGTGGTGCTGACCACGCCCACCGTGCGCGACGCCATCCTGCAAGGCATCCGCTATGAGGTGCTGGCCAACGATATCGGCGGCACCCGCCTGATCGAAACGCCGCAGGCCGCCTGCATGACCTGGGAAGCCCGGCATGGCCCGCTGTCGCGCCATGCGCATGAGCTGCACATGGCAACCTGGGTGGTGTTCGCGCGCTGGCTGATCGGTGAGCAGCACGTGGCCACCCAAGTGGAATTCCCGCATCCCGCGCCGGCGGATACCCGCCTGCATGCCGAGGTGTTAGGCTGCCCCGTGGTCTTCAACGCCGCGCGCCATGCCATGCATATCGAACGGGCCTTGCTGGACCTGCCGTCGCTGCAGGCCGACGCGGGCATGCAGGCGCAGATGACGCGCATCGCCGATACCCAGCTGCAGCAGATCGTGCCGGCCGGGGCCGACGCATTGGCGCAGGCGCGTGCCTATATCAGCGGGCGGCTGCCGCAGGGCGAACTGCCCATTGCCGATGTGGCCGCGCAACTGGGCATGCCCGTGCGCACCCTGCAGCGGCGGCTGCAGGCGCAGGGCATCAGTTATTCACAGCTTGTGGATAACGTGCGGCGCGCGCTGGCGGAGCAGTATCTTGCCGATCCCGGCATCAGCCTGGCGCAGTGCGCGATGCGGCTCGGCTATTCCGAGCAGAGTGCCTTCACCCACGCCTTCAAGCGCTGGACCGGTGAAACGCCGCACGGCTGGCGGCGCAAGGGACAGGCCGCCTAGTGCCTGAATGTTGCGGCCACGCCTTCGTGATCCGCGAAGCCTGAAAAAAATCTCCCGGTTTCAAACGCACGACCGAATCCCACAGCGCAAGCGCCTGCGGGGTGGCATCGCCTTGTTTCATGTGCGCCAAACGCCACTGGAAATCCCCAAAAATTAGAACCATCCTTCAACTCACGGCATTGACCACCTGCCCGGCGCTTCCTACGATGACATCCATTAATGTCACAATAAACACTGTAATAACGGTGAGGAGCGCCCATGAATGCACCCGCGGAGCTGCCGCAGCAGGCATCCCCTGCCCTTGAGCACACAGACATTGCCATCATCGGCAGTGGCTTTGCCGGCCTCGGCATGGCGATACGGCTGCGCGAGCGCGGCGAGCGCAACTTCCTGATCTTCGAGAAAGCCGGCTCCGTCGGCGGCACTTGGCGCGACAACCATTACCCGGGCTGCGCCTGCGATGTGCAGTCGCACCTGTATTCCTTTTCCTTCGCGCCGAACCCGGACTGGTCGCGCATGTTCTCGACCCAGCCGGAGATCCGCGCCTACCTGGAAGGCTGCACCGACCGCTTCGGCCTGCGCCCGCACCTGCGGCTGCACCATGAACTGCGCCACGCCGCCTGGGACGAGGCCGCGCAGGTGTGGCGTCTGGAGATGGCCGACGGCAAGGTGGTCCGGGCGCGCGTGCTGGTCTCCGGCATGGGCGGGCTGAGCCGGCCTTCCTACCCCAATATCCCCGGTCTGGACTCGTTCGAGGGCGAGTGCTTCCACTCGCAGCACTGGAACCACGCCTATGCGCTCGCCGGCAAGCGCGTGGCCGTAATCGGCACCGGCGCCAGCGCGATCCAGTTCGTGCCGCAGATCGCGCCGCAGGTGGCGCAGCTGGACCTGTACCAGCGCACCCCGCCGTGGATCATGCCCAAGCCGGACCGCGAGGTCAGCGCGACCGAGCGCTGGCTGTTCCGCCGCCTGCCGTTCACGCAGACGCTGGTGCGCACCGGCATCTACTGGATGCTGGAATCGCGCGTGCTGGGCTTTGTGCTGCATCCGAAGATCATGAAGGTGGTGGAGCGCGTCGCACGCGGCCATCTGGCCAGGCAGGTGCGCGACCCCGCCTTGCGCGCAACGCTGACGCCGGACTACACCATCGGTTGCAAGCGCGTGCTGATCTCCAACGACTACTACCCGGCACTGACGCGCGACAACGTGGACGTGGTCACTACCGGCATCGCCCGTGTGGAGCGCGACGCGGTGGTGCTGCGCGACGGCACGCGCCGGCCCGCGGACTGCATCATCCTGGGCACCGGCTTCCATGCCACCGACCCGATGCCGCGCGGCGTGATCTCCGGCCTTGACGGCGTGGACCTGGTCGATGCCTGGCGCGACGGCGCGCAGGCCTACCTGGGCACCACCGTGGCGGGCTTCCCCAACCTGTTCTTCGTGGTCGGCCCCAATACCGGCCTGGGCCACAGCTCGATGGTGTTCATGATCGAGTCGCAGGTGGCCTACATCGCGGATGCCCTGCAGCAGATGCGCCGCGACGGCGTGCAGGCGGTGGACGTGCGCGAGCCGGTGCAGCGCCGCTTCAACGAACGGCTGCAGGGGCGGCTGGGCCATGCGATCTGGTCCGCCGGCGGCTGCGCCAGCTGGTACATCGACCCGCGCAGCGGCCGCAACACCACGCTGTGGCCGGGCTTCACCTGGCAGTTCCGCCGCGCCACGGCCAGCTTTCGCATGACCGACTACGACCTGTACCCGGTGCGGCGCGCATTGCCGGACGAGACCGCAATGCAGCCCGGGGCGGCCGATATCGCCACGGTCGCCGGTGCCTGACGCACACGCATTCCCCCTGATTTACACCCAAAAGAACGACATCACCGGAAGGAGACCGGACATGAAGGACTTCCGCAACAAGGTTGCCGCCGTCACCGGCGCCGGCTCGGGCATCGGCCGCGCGCTGGCGGTGGCGCTGGCACGGCAGGGCTGCCACCTGGCGCTGTCAGACCGCAACGAGGCCGGGCTGGCGCAGACCGTGGCCCAGACCATGGCCGCCGCGCCGCAGGCCCGCATCACGCAGCACACCGTGGATGTGGCCGACCGCGCCGCGGTCTACGCGTGGGCCGCCGCGGCCGCCGAATCGCACGGCCGCATCAACCTGATCTTCAACAACGCCGGCGTGGCGTTATCCAGCACCGTCGAGGGCATGAGCTACGACGACCTGGAATGGATCATGGGCATCAACTTCTGGGGCGTGGTGTACGGCACCAAGGCCTTCCTGCCGTACCTGAAGGCCAGCGGCGACGGCCACGTGGTCAATACGTCGAGCATCTTCGGCATCTTCGCCCAGCCCGGCATGGGCGCCTACAACGCCAGCAAGTACGCGGTGCGCGGCTTCACCGAATCGCTGCGGCAGGAGCTGGACCTGATGGACTGCGGCGTGTCGGCCACCACCGTGCACCCGGGCGGCATCAAGACCAATATCGCCCAGGCCAGCCGCGTGTCATCCAGCGTCAACGGCTTCCTGGTGCGCGACGCGCAGCACGGCAAGGATGAGTTCGAGAAATTCTTCATCACCTCGCCCGACAAGGCCGCGCGCGTGATCCTGGAAGGCGTGCGCCGCAACCGCCGGCGCGTGCTGATCGGACCCGACGCCTACGCCGCCGATGCCATGGCACGCCTGCTGCCGGCCGCCTACCAGTCGCTGGTGGTGCGGGAGACGCGCCGCAAGCGCGATCTGGGCCCCGTTGCGGCACCGGCCTCGATCGGCCAGGGAGAGCGCCCGTGAACCGGCTCGCGATCGAACAGGATGCTGCGCTGCTGGCGCCACCGCGGGTGCTGACGCGCTGGTTCGGGCAAGGCCGCGTAGGGCTGTTCAGCCTGTCGCGCGCCACGCTGGCGCAGCGCCATGCGCTGCCGGCCTCGCGCTGGGTGCGCGTGCTGGATGCGATGGTGCACTACACCGATGAAGGCCCCGCCGACGGCGAGACCCTGGTGCTGATCCACGGCTTCGGCGCTTCGCTGCATACGTGGCAAGGGATCGTGCCGGCGCTGGCGCAGCGTTATCGCGTGCTGCGGCTGGACCTCGCCCCGTTCGGGCTGACCGGGCCGCTGCGCGATGCGCGCGGCCGCATCGAAACCATGGACGTGCACCGCTACCGCGATTTCATCGATGCCTTCCTGGCCGCGCTGAACGTACGCCGCGCCAGCATCATCGGCAACTCGCTGGGCGGGCTGATCGCGTGGGACCTGGCGGTGCGCCGGCCCGATGCGGTCGACAAGCTGGTGCTGATAGATGCCGCCGGCTTCCCGATGCGGCTGCCGATCTATATCGACCTGTTCCGCCATGCGCCGGTGCGCTGGTCGGCACCGTGGATGCTGCCGGAGTTCATCATCCGCGCCGCCACGCGCGACGTCTATGGCGATGCCTCACGCGTGCCGGAGTCCACCTTCCGCCGCTACGTCGATTTCTTCTACGCCGAAGGCAGCCGCGAGGCCGTCGGCAAGATGGTGCCCAGGCTCGACTTTGCCCAGCTTGACACCCACCTGCTCGGCAGCGTGCGCGCGCCCACGCTGGTGCTGTGGGGCGAGCGCGACCGCTGGATCCCGCCCGCGCACGCACAGGCCTTTGCCGAGCGCATCCCCGGCGCGCAGCTGCGCCGCTACGCGGGACTTGGCCACGTGCCGATGGAAGAAGACCCGCAACGCGTGGCCGCAGACCTGCTGCCGTTCCTGGCAGCCCAATGAATTCCCACCGGCGCAACACGCGCCGGCCTTCACCCAAGGAGACCGCCATGATGCCAGTCCGCCGCGACGTGCATCCCCACCTGCCGCCAGAACGCATCAGCGACTGGCACGAACGGGGCCGTCACGTCACCCATTTCATCAACGCGCTGTCGATCTTCTTCCCCGCCGGGGAGCGCTTCTTCATGGACAGCGTGCGCAACTACCGCGACCAGGTGAAAGACCCCGAACTGAGCCGCGCCATCGCCGGCTTTATCGGCCAGGAAGCGATGCACACGCGCGAGCACATCCTCTACAACCGGCTGATGGAAGAAGCCGGCCTGCCCGCCGCGGCGCTGGACCGCTCGGTGTGGAAGCTGCTGGACCTGCTGCGCAAGATCCTGCCCAAGTCCTGGCAGCTGGCCCACACCATCGCGCTGGAGCACTACACCGCGATGCTGGCCGGCGGCCTGCTGCAGGATCAGCGCCACATGGGCGCGGCCTCTGAGACCGGCTACCGGCAGGTGTGGACCTGGCACGCGCTGGAAGAAACCGAGCACAAGGCCGTGGCCTACGATGTCTGGAACACGGTGATGAAGCCGGGCCCCTACCGCTACTTCCTGCGCACCTTCACCATGCTGACCACCACCGTGACGTTCTGGGCCATGGTGTTCGTGTTCCACATCGCGCTGGTGATGGGCGACAAGGGCTGCCGCAACAAGCTGACCGGGTTTGGCAGCGTGCTGCGCTTTTTGTGGGCCTCGCCCGCCGTGCTGCCCAAGATGATCCCGGAATGGCTCAGCTACTTCCGCCCTGGCTTCCATCCGTGGGACGACGACAACCGCGCCGAGCTGGCACGCATCGCCCCGCTGGTCGAAGAGATCGAAAACACCGCGCGCGCCGCCGGCGTCTCCACCCGCGCGCCCTCGCTGCGGGGGGCCGCATGACCATCTGGCAGTGCCGTATCTGTGGATTCGTTTATGAAGAAGCGCTCGGCATGCCCGAGCACGGGATCGCGCCCGGCACACCGTGGGGCGCGGTCCCGCTGGAGTGGAGCTGCCCGGACTGCGGCATGGCGAAAGCGGATTTCGACATGGTTGCGCTATAGGCGGGCGGTGGTCAATGAGGGGTGATCGCTGTCAGCACCCCGATCCATCAAACAAAAAGCCCGGCATCACTGCCGGGCTTTTTGCTTACCGCAACCTGCAACAGCTTCAGCTCTTGGCCACCACTGCCGCCTTGCCCTTGCCGAGCATGCGGTTGATCTGCCACTGCTGGGCGATCGACAGGATGTTGTTCACCACCCAGTACAGCACCAGGCCGGCCGGGAAGAAGAAGAACATCACCGAGAACACCAGCGGCATGATCATCATGACCTTGGCCTGCACGGGGTCCGGCGGGGTCGGGTTCAGCTTGGTCTGCACGAACATCGACACGGCCATCACGATCGGCAGGATGTAGAACGGATCCGGCACCGACAGGTCATGGATCCAGCCCAGCCACGGCGCGCCGCGCATTTCCACCGACGACAGCAGCACCCAGTACAGCGCAATGAACACCGGGATCTGGATCACGATGGGCAGGCAGCCGCCGAGCGGGTTGACCTTCTCGGTCTTGTACAGCCCCATCATCTCCTGGTTCATCTTCTGCGGGTCGTTCTTGTAACGCTCGCGGATCGACGTCATGCGCGGCTGCAGGTCCTTCATCTTGCCCATGGACTTGTAGCTTGCCGCCGACAGCGGGAAGAACACCAGCTTGATCAGCACCGTCAGCGCGATGATCGACCAGCCCCAGTTGCCCAGGAAGCCGTGCAGCTTCTCCAGCAGCCAGAACAGCGGCTTGGCCAGGATGGTCAGCCAGCCATAGTCCTTCACCAGTTCCAGGCCCGGGGCGATCTTCTCGAGCATGTGCTCTTCCTGCGGGCCGGCGAACAGGCGCGCATCGGTGGTCACCGTGGCGCCCGGGGCCAGTTCACCCAGCGGCTGCTGCACGCCCACGCGGTACAGGTTCGGGTCGATCTGCTGGACGTAGAAGCTGTGCTCCTTGCCGGTCTGCGGGATCCAGGCCGAGGCAAAGTAGTGCTGCACCATCGCCACCCAGCCATTGTTGGCGGCGGCAGGCACGGTGGCCTTGCCCTTGGCGATGTCTTCGAAGTCGATCTTGTGGTACTTGTCGGCGTCGGTGTAGACGGCCGGGCCGGTGAAGGTGCTGTAGAACTGCGACTGCTCGACCTTGCTGCCGTCGCGCGCCAGTTCCAGGTACAGCGTCGGCGAGACCGGCGCGGCACCCGCGTTGGTCACCGCGAACTTGGTGTCGACCACATAGGTGCCCTTGCGGAACACATAGGTCTTGACCAGCTTCACGCCGTTCTTCTCAGCGGTCAGCGCCACTTCCAGCTGCTCGGCGCCGTCCAGCGTGCGCGGGCCCGGGGCGGCGGTGAACACCGTGGTGTGGTTGGGCAGGTCGCCGCCGATCAGGCCCGAGCGTGCCATGTAGGTGCGCACGTTGTCGCGCTCGAACAGCACCACCGGCTTGCCGTCCTTCTCATGCTCCTTGAGCAGCTCCAGGCGCGACACGATGCCGCCGGCGGTGTCGATCTCGGCGCGCACCGTGTCGGTGGTCACCACGATCTTCTCGCCGGTGGGCTGGGCCGTGGCCTGCGGCGCGGCCGGGGCAGCGGTACCCGCTGCGCCTGGCGCCACGTTGGCCTTGGGCACGTCGCCCTGGGCGGCAGCGCCGCTGGCGGCGGGCGCCGAGGCGGGCTGTTGGGTCGTGCTCGGGAAGAACATCGACGCATGGCCTTGGGAGCGCTGCCAGTTGTCGTAGAGCAGCACGAGGGACATCGAGAAGATGACCCAGAGGATGGTGCGTTTGATATCCATGTCTGGCTGTGGTCGGAGAAATCAGGGTCTGGGCAGACGGATCGCAACAGGCGCATGGCCTGCGGCGGCATGGACGGAACGGCCCGCGTGGGTGTCCGGCCTGGCAGTGTCGTCAGCTTCCGTGCCCGGCACGGGATCATACCCGCCTTGGGCGAAAGGATGGCAGCGGCACAGCCGGCAGGCGGCCATCCAGCTGCCGCGCGCGGCGCCGTAATGGATGACGGCGTCGCGGGCGTAGTCGGAACAGGTCGGCAGGAAGCGGCACTGCGAGCCCAGGTAGGGACTCAGGGCGATCTTGTAGATACGCAGCAGGGCTAGCAGGATTCGCTTCATGGCAGGCGGTTCAGGCCGGAAGGCCTGGTGGCTGGCTTTGCGAGGGGCTCGCCGGTGGCGCCGCGGGTGGCGGTGCCGAGGGCGAGGCAGGCGGTGCGGGTGGCGGCAGTGGCTTGGCTGCTACGTCGAGCAGGCTGGCGATTTCCGCCGCGCATGCCCTTCGGACCGCCGCGCGCGTCGCAAATTCCGCGCGCGGAAACTTGGCTTGCAGGCGCAGCAGCACGTCGCGTCCCGCCAGGTGCTCACGGCGCTGGCGGAACAGCTCGCGCGCCATGCGCTTCACCAGGTTGCGCTCAGCCGCGCGCGGCGCGAACTTCTTGCCGACCACCACGCCAAGCCGGCCTTCCGGACGGTCATTGGCGCGCACGTAGAGCACGAAATGCGGGCTGCGCCGCCGGGGCCGCAAAGCAAAAACGGATGAAAACTCATCCGTCTTTGTTAGCCTCGCGGCTTTGGGGAAGGCATGGGCTGACACGCTGGGTGACACTGGCGAGCGCTGGCGAATACTACTGCTGGCGCAAAAGCGGCGCCCTGCGGCAAGCGGCCGGCCGACCTGAAGCCGAGGCGGTAGGCATTGACGGCTGCGCGGCACGGCTGCGGTACGCTGCAGCCGGCGCCGGGCGCGCCGTCAGGCCGGTCGCCCGGGCCTCAGATGGCCAGGCGCTTGCGGCCCTTGGCGCGGCGTGCGTTGATGACGGCACGGCCGCCGCGGGTCTTCATGCGCACGCGGAAACCGTGGGTACGCTTGCGGCGGGTAACGGAAGGTTGGTAGGTACGTTTCATGTTGCACTCTCTGGTTGATCTTGGCTCGCCCGACTCCGGCCGGTGCCGGGGTGCCGTGGCCGCCGCGTATGGTTCGCATGGGGCTGCCGCAAGCAAGAAACTGCCGCGGCGTATCCGACGATTCTGGTTCTGTCTTTGCTGCCGGCCGAATGGCGCGCGCTGCAGGCGGGGTGGCCTGTGGGCGCGGACGGCACGAACAGGCCAGACCCGGCGATGCGCATACGTGATCCCCTGCCGCATCGCAGAACCCGCCATTTAAACGATTTTCTCCGGCGCTGTCAAGGCACAAGTCTGTGTGCAAGGGCACAATTGCCACAGCGCCCTGGGGCCCGTGGTGCGCCATTGTCCACAATGATCGGTGGGTAACTGGATGTGTTCCGAGGGCCACCTCTATCGCAGTCATCCACAGGCGAAGTCCCTGTTTTGCCTGAGATTTTGCCCGTTTCCGCACCCCGGAAAGCCGCATCACAGCAAGGGTTGTGCACACAAATCCACTGCATTTGCACAAGTTGTCCACAGACTTATCCTTTGTGGATAACTCAGGGGCGGGGGTACAATCCGGGTCCAAACACAACACGGGCTGCGTGGCGCAGGCGCAACCCGGGCTCCCACCGCGGCAACGCATGACTGAACGCACGCCAGTGCAGCGAACCTGAAGGTTCGCTGGCGGCTGCATTGGCATGCTGCGGAGGTCTCACCGAACGGAACTGATTCCTAATACGGTAAGGATGGCCCGGATCGCGCGGCGTAGATGCTGCTTGTGGCGTGCCGGGGGAACCGCTTAATTGCGGCCGGGTACGATTACCAAAAAACAAACAATGCAAGATTTCTGGCAGGCGGCAGCAGCGCAATTAGAGCGCGAGCTGACGCCGCAACAGTTCAAAACGTGGATCAAGCCGCTGGCGCCCGTTGCGTTCGATGAAGAAACGCACGCGCTGCGCATTGCCGCGCCCAACCGTTTCAAGCTGGACTGGGTCAAGAGCCAGTTTTCGGGGCGCATCACCGCACTTGCCTGCGAGTACTGGGAAGCGCAGGTCAGCGTCCAGTTCGTGCTGGATCCCGCCGCGTCGGGCCGTGCCGCTGCCTATATGCAGCCGGCCCAGCCCGGCATGGGCCCGGGCGGCATGGACGGCCACGCAGCACCGGGTACGGGCATGGCCGGCTATCCCGGCGCCCAGCCGATGGGCGGCCAGGCCCCGTTTGCCATGCCCGGCCAGCCTGGCTATGGCGAGTACCCCACCCCAGCCGCGTACGGCATGGGCCAGCCGCAGTACGGCAATACGGTCGGCATGCCCTCCGCAGCCCCGGTCCCGGCCGGCGCGCGTGCGCAGGCCCCAGGCATGGGCGGCCAGCACCCCGGCCAGCATCACCCGCAGCACGGCGCCGACATGGGCGAGATCGACGTGGTCCACATGGACCCCGCCGAGGCCAGCGCCCGCTCCTACCGCGTGCAGCCGCAGCAACCCCAGCAGCCGCACCCGTCCCATCAGCCCCACCAGCAGATGGGCGGCGCCACGCCGATGCCCGGCCACCAGCCCAGCGACACGGTGCACGAGCGCTCGCGCCTGAACCCGATCCTGACCTTTGACAACTTCGTCACTGGTAAAGCCAACCAGCTGGCTCGTGCCGCGGCCATCCAGGTGGCCAACAACCCGGGCAAGTCGTACAACCCGCTGTATCTCTATGGCGGCGTGGGCCTGGGCAAGACTCACCTGATCCACGCCATCGGCAACTACATGCTGCTGGAGAACCCGCGCGCGCGCATCCGCTACATCCACGCCGAGCAGTACGTCTCTGACGTGGTCAAGGCGTACCAGCGCAAGGCGTTCGACGAGTTCAAACGCTACTACCACTCGCTGGACCTGCTGCTGATCGACGATATCCAGTTCTTCTCCGGCAAGAACCGCACGCAGGAAGAGTTCTTCTATGCCTTCGAGGCCCTGATTGCCAACCGGGCGCAGGTGATCATCACCAGCGATACCTACCCCAAGGAAATCAGCGGCATTGACGACCGCCTGATCTCGCGCTTTGACTCGGGCCTGACCGTGGCCATCGAGCCGCCCGAGCTGGAAATGCGCGTGGCCATCCTGATGAAGAAGGCCGCCGCGGAAAGCGTCAACGTGCCCGAAGAGGTTGCCTTCTTCGTCGCCAAGCACCTGCGCTCAAACGTGCGTGAGCTGGAAGGCGCGTTGCGCAAGATCCTGGCGTTCAGCAACTTCCACGGCAAGGACATCACCATCGAGGTGACGCGCGAAGCGCTCAAGGATCTGCTGACCGTGCAGAACCGCCAGATCTCCGTGGAGAACATCCAGAAGACCTGCGCGGATTTCTACAACATCAAGGTCGCTGACATGTACTCGAAAAAGCGGCCTGCCAATATTGCACGGCCGCGCCAGATTGCGATGTACCTGGCCAAGGAGCTGACGCAGAAGAGCCTGCCCGAAATCGGCGAGCTCTTTGGCGGCCGCGACCACACCACCGTGCTGCACGCCGTGCGCAAGATCGCCGACGAACGCAGCAAGGACGCGCAGCTGAACCACGAGCTGCACGTGCTGGAGCAAACGCTCAAGGGCTGATGCATGGCCGATGCCCGGGGTACCCCCGGGAAGGCGTTTTGAAGGGTCGGCCCCTCGGGGCTGGCATACTGTAGGGTGCGCGCCACGGACATCCCGTGGCGCCTGGGGAATTAACGTCAGCGTCGCCGGGGCAAGTGTCCGGAAAATGGCCACTGATAAGGCTTTGCGGTGAGTCGGGACGGGATGGCAAGTGCGGTTTGCGCCAGCGTGGCTTTTTGTGCACAGCTGGCCCGCCGGCCGGTCCCGCCCCGCTTCACCGCAGCGGCTTATCCTTGGTACAATGGCACATTAACTCCTTGATTCCTAAGTGAATTTGGAGTTGTTTGCGTTCTGCGGTCGCCGATTACAAACGACGAAGGATAAATTCAATGCAATTGGTCAAAACCTCGCGAGACAACCTGCTGCGTCCGCTGCAAATCGTGAGCGGCATCGTGGAGCGCCGCCACACCCTCCCGATCCTGGCCAATCTGCTGATTCGCAAGTCCGGGTCCAACGTTTCCTTCCTCTCGACCGACATCGAGATCCAGATCACCACGCACGCCGAATGCGGCGTTGGCAGCGACAGCGTTGCCACCACCGTGGCCGCGCGCAAGCTGCTGGACATCCTGCGCGCCATGCCTGACGGCGACGTGGCCCTGTCGCTCAACGACAAGCGCATGACCGTGCAATCCGGCAAGAGCCGCTTCGCACTGCAGACGCTGGCCGCAGAGGAATTCCCGACCGTTGCCGAAGCCAGCGAATTCAACGCCAGCGTCAGCCTGCCGCAGAAGACCTTCAAGCACCTGCTGGCAATGGTCCACTTCGCCATGGCGCAGCAGGACATCCGCTACTACCTGAACGGCATGCTGCTGGTGGTCGAAGGCAAGAAGGTCATGGCAGTCGCCACCGATGGCCACCGCCTGGCCTACTGCGGAGTTGAGCTGGAAACCGAAGCCGTCGGCGTGGGCGCGCGCCAGGAAGTCATCATCCCGCGCAAGACCATCCTGGAACTGCAGCGCCTGCTGGAAGACAACGACGATCCGGTGCAGGTGCAGCTGGCCGCCAACCAAGTCAAGTTCACGTTCGCCAATATCGAACTGATCTCCAAGCTGGTTGAAGGCAAGTTCCCCGACTTCCAGCGCGTGATTCCCAAGGGCTACAAGAACGCCTTCGCCATCGACCGCGTGCGGCTGCAGCAGGCGCTGCAACGCACCGCGATCCTGACGACCGACAAATTCAAGGGCGTGCGCTGCATCCTCGACACGCACATGCTCAAGATCAGCTCCACCAACGCCGACCAGGAAGAGGCGCAGGAAGAGCTGGAACTCGATTACTCGGGCGACGCGCTCGATATCGGCTTCAACGTGACCTACCTGCTTGACGTGCTTGCCAACCTGAAGAGCGAGCAGGTGCAGGTCAGCCTCGGCGACTCGAATTCGAGTGCGCTGATTACCGTGCCGGAAGACGACAACTTCAAGTACGTCGTCATGCCGATGCGCATCTGATGATCCGGTAACAGGACCAGACCAGACAAGAACCGGAGCAGCAAACGGCACGCAACGACACCTGGCCCAGGCCGGGACGTCCTGGGGATGACCATCCCGCAGCGGGGGCAGGATCGAAACGACGATCCGCCCCTTTTGCCGTTTTTAGTAACCCGCCATGCGGACCCTTTCGCGCCCCGCCGCTATGCCGGCCCGGCCCGAATTCCGCCATTGCCGTGAGTAGAAAGACATGACCGAACAGCAGAACCCGCAGCAGGAAAACACCTACGGAGCCTCTTCGATCCAGATTCTGGAAGGCCTGGAGGCGGTACGCAAGCGCCCGGGCATGTATATCGGTGATACCTCCGACGGCACCGGCCTGCACCACCTTGTCTTCGAGGTGCTGGACAACTCCATCGACGAAGCGCTGGCCGGCTACTGCACCGAGATCCAGGTCACCATCCACAGCGACAACTCGATCTCCATCGTCGACAACGGCCGCGGCATCCCGCCCCTGGTCAAGTTCGACGACAAGCACGAACCCAAGCGCAGCGCGGCCGAAATCGCCATGACCGAGCTGCACGCCGGCGGCAAGTTCAACCAGAACAGCTACAAGGTCTCCGGCGGCCTGCACGGCGTGGGCGTGTCCTGCGTGAACGCCCTGTCCAAGTGGCTGCGCCTGACCGTGCGCCGCGACGGCCAGGTCCACCTGATCGAATTCGCCAAGGGCGACGTGCAGAACCGCATCGTCGAGACCGTGACCGGCCCCGACGGCCAGCCCGTTGAAGTCTCCCCGATGAAGATCATCGGCGCCACCGACAAGCGCGGCACCGAAGTCCACTTCCTGGCCGACGAAGAGATCTTCACCAACGTCGAGTTCCACTACGAGATCCTCTCCAAGCGCATCCGCGAGCTCTCGTTCCTGAACAACGGCGTGCACATCAAGCTGGTCGACCAGCGCACCGGCAAGGAAGAAGACTTTGCCTTCTCCGGCGGCGTAAAGGGTTTTGTCGAGTACATCAACCGCTCCAAGAGCGTGCTGCACCCCACCATCTTCTACGCGAATACTGAAAAAGACGGTATCGCCGTGGAAGTGGCCATGCAGTGGAACGACGGCTACAACGAGCAGGTGCTCTGCTTCACCAACAACATCCCGCAGCGCGATGGCGGCACCCACCTGACCGGCCTGCGCGCCGCGATGACCCGCGTCATCAACAAGTACATCGAAGAGAACGAAGTCGCCAAGAAAGCCAAGGTGGAAACCACCGGCGACGACATGCGCGAGGGCCTGTCCTGCGTGCTCTCCGTCAAGGTGCCCGAGCCCAAGTTCAGCTCGCAGACCAAGGACAAGCTGGTCTCTTCCGAAGTGCGCCTGCCCGTGGAAGAACTCGTCGGCAAGGCCCTGAGCGACTTCCTGCTGGAAACCCCGGGCGACGCCAAGATCATCTGCAGCAAGATCGTAGACGCCGCCCGCGCCCGCGAAGCCGCCCGCAAGGCTCGCGAAATGACCCGCCGCAAGGGCCTGATGGACGGCATGGGCCTGCCCGGCAAGCTGGCCGACTGCCAGGAAAAAGACCCCGCCCTGTCAGAACTCTTCCTGGTGGAGGGCGACTCCGCAGGCGGCTCCGCCAAGCAAGGCCGCGACCGTAAGTTCCAGGCCATCCTGCCGCTGAAGGGCAAGATCCTGAACGTAGAGCGCGCACGCTTCGACAAGATGCTGTCCAGCCAGGAAGTGCTGACCCTGATCACCGCACTGGGCACCGGCATTGGCAAGGACGACTACAACCTGGACAAGCTGCGCTACCACCGCATCATCATCATGACCGATGCTGACGTGGACGGCTCGCACATCCGCACCCTGCTACTGACGTTCTTCTACCGCCAGATGCCCGACATCATCGAGCGCGGCTATGTCTATATTGCGCAGCCGCCGCTGTACAAGATCAAGCACGGCAAGGAAGAGCGGTATATCAAGGATGATGTCGAGCTCAATGCCTACCTGCTGAAGCTGGCGATGGAGAAGGCTGTGCTGGTCCGGCCGGATGGTACGGAGATCAATGGGGATGCGCTGACTGAGTTGGCGCGGCAGTATCAGCTGACTGAAGGCGTGATCTCTCGCCTGTCACGTGTGGTAGATACCGATGCCCTGCGCGCGATTGCTGATGGGGTGGCGCTGGATCTCGATAGCGCTGCTGCCGCTGAGGCGTCTGCCGTGGCGCTGAAGGCTAAGCTGGCTGAGATGCATGCCAAGACGTTGATTGGTGCTGCCGTCAATGATGACGGCACTGCCGACGTCTATGCGCAGTTTGATGAGAAGACTGACAAGCATCGGCTGATGATTGCGCGTCGTCATCATGGAAACGTGCGGCTGTCGCATCTGGATGCGGATTTTGTTCATGGGGCTGATTACGCAGCCCTGTCCAATGCTGCCAAGACTTTCCAGGGGCTGACTCCGGAAGGCACCAAGGTGCAGCGTGGCGAAGGCGAAAAGTTGCGCGATCAAACTGTCAACGACTTCCACGGGGCCATGCAATGGCTGCTGGCTGAGGCTGAGCGTGGGGTTTCTCGTCAGCGGTATAAGGGGCTGGGTGAGATGAATCCTGAGCAGCTCTTCGAAACCACGCTCGACGTGACGCAACGACGTCTGCTTAAGGTGCAGATTGAGGATGCTATTGCGGCGGATCAGATCTTCACTACGCTGATGGGGGATGAGGTAGAGCCGCGGCGGAACTTTATTGAATCCAACGCACTCGTGGCGCGGAATATTGATGTCTGATTTTCCAGGAAAAAGCCGATAGGGTTAGTATTTTAAAGCCTTGCGGTTTCCAGTCAGGCTAGTCCCAAAACCCGACCAACTTTGGTCGGGTTTTTATTTTCCGGTCAATCATTGCATAGAACTAGGAAGCTTTTGTAGTACCGTGGTTGGCGTCGGGGAAGGTGTTCATGGTGGCTACTGCGAGTCCGAGCGGCGGGTATCTAGCAAATGATGAAGCTACATAAATGTGATAGGCTGAGGCGAATGCAATATGCTCAGCGCTGCTAATAGCTCCAGACACATTCATTGGTATCCAAATAGCATTTTTTATCAGTCCAAACCAAACTTGGGGCTCAAGGAGAGGGAATGCCACGCAACCGGGGAAACGTAGACGAGGCCGTCGTAAACGGGGCGGACGGTTCGGCGGCAACCGCCCCACAGGAAGCGGACCAATCGCGAAGCATGTACGCAGAATTCAATCGCGAACTGAAAGACAATGTAATTAGCGAGGCGCTCGAAACCGGTCTCAGCAGAGATGAGATCTTCTTCGATAGCATGACTGAGCGACTGGAGGCGGTCGGCGAGTTAGAGGTTGCAGAACGTGCAGCGTTTTACGACTCAATGGGGAATAAAACCGTTCGTATTGATGGGAGTGGTGGGGATCCTCGGGATGCTGATGGCATCTTGAGCATCATCGTCTGTGATTTTCATTCGAGTCCGGATCCCACAACCGTCAATGCACAGGATGCTAGGCGCTTGTTTGGATATCTTGTGAATTTCCTTTCGTACGCTAAAAGTGCTGCTTTGCGCGCGAACTTAGCGGCTGGTAGTCCTGCCTCCGGACTGGCGGAGATCATCGCTGAGGCATGGGATGCAATTGTTAAAATAAAGCTTATTCTCATCACCAACGCGATTTATAGTGCGCGCACCGACGCTGCTCATGCAGGGACGATCGCTGGTATTCCCACTACCTACAACATTTGGGACCTTTCTCGATTTCATCGATATGAATCGGCTGGTCAAATGCGAGAGGATCTAGAAATTAATTTCCAGCGCGACTATGGAGGATCTGTTCCAGCGATTCATGCATCCAAGAACGGTAACGATCTGGAAAGCTACCTCATGGTAATCCCGGGAACGCAGCTCGCGAATATTTATGATAAATGGGGGAGCAGGATACTCGAGTCAAATATCAGAAGCTTTCTGCAAGCGCGTGGCAAGGTAAACCAAGGTATTCGCGACACCATTGTCAATGATCCTGCGATGTTTTTTTCCTACAACAACGGGATCGCAGCGACCGCGGATAGCGTTGAAACGGAAGCTGGTCCAAATGGGCTCGCAATTCTTTCTGCCAAGAATCTGCAGATTGTAAATGGCGGGCAAACTACTGCTTCTCTACATGCCGCTAGGCGCGTGTCAGCTGCCAGTCTCAGCGATGTGCGCGTACAGATGAAGCTCACGGTGGTGCCCACTGAACGGTCAAGCCAGGTGGTCCCTAGGATCGCTGAGTACGCGAATAGTCAAAATAAAGTGAGTGTTGCAGACTTCTTCTCAAATCATCCGTTTCATATTCGAGTGGAAGAATACTCACGCCGGGTGCTTGCCCCAGCCGTGGAAGGAACGAATCGCGAGACCAAATGGTTCTATGAGCGAGCACGTGGCCAGTATCTGGTCGAGCGGGCGAAGAGATCAATTACCGAGCGCCGTCGTTTCGACATTGAGTTTCCCAAGGCGCAGCTGTTCACAAAGACCGATCTAGCGAAGATTGAATTCTCCTTTCTTTGCAAGCCTGACACGGTAAGCAAGGGGGCACAGAAGAATTTTGGCGAGTTCTCAAAATACATCGGCTCGACATGGCCAAAGAATGACGGTCAGTTTGATGAAACTTGGTATCGCCGGCTGATTTCAAAAGTTTTGATATTTCGCTATCTCGAAAAGACAGTTCCGAAACAACCTTGGTATCCTGGTGGTTACCGTGCGAATATCGTAACGTATGCGATCTCCAAATTGGTCGCTGATGCCGAAGAGATGAAGATGTTGATAGATCTGGACACCGTCTGGAGAGGCCAGCAAGTAATCGACAGTCTTGGCGGAGCTCTTCTGATGAGTGCGGAGAAGGCTGCACAGGTGCTGATGACCCCAATCTTAGGTATTAAAAATATTACTGAATGGGCAAAGAAGCAGGCGTGCTGGGAGAACCTTCGCCAGCATAAAATTGACTATGGCCCCTCGCTCAGGGACTGTTTGATTGCGCCCGAAGAGGCGAAGCAGGTCCAGCGTGAGGGACGACGCGCCGAAGCTGAGCTCTCTGGCATCGAAGCACAGACAAAGGTGGTAACGGACGGAGCCGAGTATTGGTCTCGCCTGCGAGCTTGGGGCGCGGAAACGGGGAATTTAAGTGTTAGAGAGGACGGAATCCTGAAGGCCTGCGCAATGGTGCCTATGCGCCTGCCTAGCGAGAGGCAATGTATCGCTGCTATAGAAATCCTGCAGAAGGCAAGATCTCTGGGTTATAGCGATGAAAACGAGGCGGTGAGAGTCAAGATAGGCTCATGGAACCGACATCACTAATGCACCGCCTCATCAATCAATGAACACGTCGCCAAACTGACGAGAGTTTAATTCGAAGTGCGTCATCTTTCCCTAGGGGATCTGATGATGCTTCTTGAGGGCGCGTTACACGGATAGTGTATTGCGGGTCACCCTCTTTTTGAGAAATTTCGAACACCTCGCCTTCGCGTGCACCGATATCTCGAAAATAGCTGGTCATGTAAGTAATGCGATACTCATTGCGGGTTCCATTATCATCGTGAAGCTTGTTGTTGTAGTAGACGAACCTAAATCGACGCACCGTGCCATCTTCGTCTTGACACTCAATCCACGCATCAGGATTCTTTATATTTGCATCCAGAGGTGGAAGGAATTCAAGTAGTTCTTTCTGTGACTTAGGTACTAGAATGCCGGCCTGGTGTGTGCCGGTAGCTCCAACATCATTGGCGCTGAGGGTCTTGCTAAATGTCTTCTTCATTTTTTTTTGGTTTGATTTCTAGTGCTCGTCTAAGGTCTGATTCGTCTCTTGAGGAAACAGGTGTGCTCTCATTAGCCAATTCGCTCTTCCATAAGGAGCGTTCGATCATGACCTCCTCGACTGTGTCTTTATAAAATAATCTATATACTGAAACGGGCTGAGTCTGACCGCGTCTATGCGCTCTGGCGCTCGCTTGTGACTCAAGTGCAGGATTCCAAACGGGCGTAAAATGAATGACGACCGTCGCGGCAGTAATATTCAGCCCAGCGCCAGCGGCTTTGGGGTTCAGTATGAGGCAGGCCGGCCCTTTGTGCCCGGAGAACTGGTCAATTATTGCTTGCCGATCGACCTGGGGTGTGGATCCGTTAATCGCTCCCCAGTAGATGTTATTGGAATTCCCAGCGGCCTCTTTAATTAAATCACCAACACGGTTGAAGAGCGAAAATACGATGACTTTTTTCTCGTATAAGAACGATTCCTTGAGAAGCTCTACTGTTCGCTCTATCTTCGGGGTAAAGAGACGAGATGGAACAAGAGTTCTATTTACTTCTGCCTCAGCGCACTCCTGGTCATCTTGGGCAGTGCTAAGCCATGGATGGGCGCACACGAGCTGCAGTTGGAGGGTGGCCACCAGGGCACCTGCAACCGGATACTTTGCCAACGTTGCTTCCCGGACTCTTAAATAGTATTCGGCCAACTCATCATCTAATTCAAGCACGACGTCGATATTCAGACGATCCGGTAGGTCATTCGCGACCTCAATGACTCGTCTCTTCAGAACAATGGGATCGGTAAGCTGGCCAATCAATTGAGCTGAATCCAGGCTATCCGGATAGTTTGCTTCAAACTGCGAGCGAGATCCGAGAACCCCGGGGATGGCGAAGTCGGCCAAGGACCATAGGTCCAGGAGAGTATTTTCGACGGGCGTCCCGGTCATTGGTATGGTTCGACGTCGCGGAATCGTCGCAATGGCTTTGCGTCGGCCTGAGTCGGGGTTTTTGATCGCCTGTGCTTCGTCACAGATTACCCAAGACCACTCGAACGAGGAGAAGATCGAGATGTCATTTACCATCGTGTCATATGTCGTGATGACGACGTGGGACCGCTGGAGCTGGCGGTAGACGCCAGCCCGACTATTGCCTCTATGAACGAGAACGGCTAAGCTTGGCGAAAATCGCTCCAATTCGCGTACCCAATTTGCAATCAAGCTGGTTGGACATACGATGAGAGCGGGCGAAGTGAACAGCGGTGGTTCTAGTAGCAATAGCGCAATAATCTGCAGCGTCTTTCCCAGGCCCATCTCGTCTGCTAGGATCAACCCACCAGTGTGGCGTACTGTGTCCTGCATCCAGCGCACGCCGCGTGCTTGGTAGGCATATAGCGTGGCATTGAGTCCCGGAACCTCAATAGTTCCTTCCAACGTATCGGCCTCAATTCGGCCTGCGCGGCGAAAGCTATCGCTTAGTTCGATTCTGAAACCGGTACTCTCGCTCCGTGTTAGCTCAAGGGCCTTACTGTAGGTTAAGTCCTCGGGATCACAATCGGAAAGAAGATCGGCAAACAGAGCCGCCGCGTCCTTTGGTAAAGGGCGGATGGTAGTACCGTCAACCACCCAGCAATGTAGATTACTTGGGGAGGGATTGACTACCTTCGATCCCCTAATCATTCTCACGCCAGCGAGATGCGCGGTAATTCGATGGTCCTCTTTGTCAATGCAGATACAGGGATCCACAAGCCTTTCAGACAGCGCATAGCCGAGGGGCGGCGTCTTACGTAGTTCCTCGAAGGCTTCAGGCAGTCTCGCCAGATCAGTCACGACACTTCTCCATCAGCACCTTCAAGTCCTCGATTGCAAAAGGAGCAGGGCGTCTTGTATGCACTGCGCGGTGACAGCTGGGACAGAGCGGCACTAAATCGGTACGCGGATCATATGGCTTGGGGGCTGCGAGATGAGCAAGCGGTTCCAAATGATGTACTTCAATAATTGCCCCGGCTTCCCCATATAGAGCTCTCGGCTCCATTCCGCAGGCCGCACATTTTTCCCCATGAAGGCGAACACACAGTAGCCTATTACGTGGATTTCGTTCTCTTCGCTTGACTATCGATTGAAGTACTGCCCCCTCATACGCCGGCTCTTCGGCGTTCAGTTCAGGCTCGATAATGTCATAGCCTATCAGCTCCGCCATCGCCGCCATCACGGGAACAATTGCATCTCTACATGTCGCGATGATCGATGCATCGTCATGGGGCCTTGTCTGATCCCGGATTGTCGCCGTCATCCGGAAATTGCCATCCATGACGGTCCAATCCGAAAGTTGTTGGCTGTCCACTTCGATATCAATCGACGGGCGGATCGACGACACCAAAGCGCGGGCAAGCTGAACATCCTCCACGGAGGCTCGACGAATTTGACTAAGCACTTGGCCTGAGAAATTCCCAAAGGTCAGCTCAACCCGATGCCCCTTTAAACCGTAAGGGCGTAGTTCGGCTACGGGCCCGTGCTTCTCATCTAGGTCACAGAACCAGATCCTCAGGCCAGCGCGCAAGCCCTGCCGATCGATGGCGGCGCAAATCGCAGCGCCGGTGCCATCTTCGAGCTCTCGTACGATGAGCGCTCTCTTGCTGGCGATCATTTCGACTCTTCTTCATCGTCGCCGCTCTCGAGCTCGTCCGGACTCGGGTCGGGCACGTTGCGTAGGAGCTTGCGTAGATTGTTCGAGATCTCGTTGCGAATGTCTTCAAATATGGGCTCAAGCTCCTCGTTGGTATTGTTCTGTTCGGCAACCGCAAATGCCCACAAAAGCAGATCCATCCCCTCAACAGCGAAGCCATTTGCGGCAGCGCGTTGATAGATCTTCTGGTAAAAATCGTGATGCTTATTGAGAAGAACGGCAGGTACGTGGCCGCTGTCCCCTGCACTACGAAATGCTGGCTGCCAAAGCTCTCCGGTCGTAATGCTTTCCACAGCGTCTACGTAAATTGTCTCTTCACTTACGTTGCTTTGTACTGTAAGCCGGAGCTTGATCTTCGGACCCAAATTATTCGAGACAATCGCAGACTGGGATGTCGGATCGACAGAACTCACCTGGGGTTTGCTTGCGTTGTTTGTCTCCGCAATATTCTTATTAGCGCTAGTATGATCGATTCCTCGATTATTCGCCTGCTCGCGGTTCTGCCTGCGATATCGGCGTCCCGCCTCACGGTAGATAGGCTGAAGGAGAACACGAAGCCCATCTTCTAAATCTGGATGAAAAAGAATTCGTGATTTCTTTACATCGATACGGAAGGCAT
The DNA here is from genome assembly GCF_000611125.1 of Cupriavidus sp. SK-4. Lineage (NCBI taxonomy): Bacteria > Pseudomonadati > Pseudomonadota > Betaproteobacteria > Burkholderiales > Burkholderiaceae > Cupriavidus > Cupriavidus sp. SK-4. The sequence continues at coordinate 8,763 of NZ_JFJW01000050.1, read as the reverse complement.
CATCGAGTTTGTGTCCAAAATCGAATTCAATGCGCAACAACGATGTATGAGGTTCCGGTGCACCGAAAACATCCATCCAGCTGCCATCCTGGATGAGTCGGCCTTCCCGATAGACATAGAAACCTTGAGCCCGATTGGATATGCGAGCATATAGCTTTTCTTCCTCTCTGGTCATATCGCTACGATGAGGAAGAATCCATGCTTTGATGTGGGCAATCTCCTCATTACCATCCGGAAGTTCGACGACAAGTGCTTGCTTTTTTTCGGTGAGCACCTGTTCAGATCGCTCGGGATAGAATGGGTTCCAAGGAGCTACTGGTGTCTGATTGACGGTGATATCTATGTTGCGCTCGCGATTGTCGTGTTTATCGAGAAAACGATGGTAAACGAGCGAAAGATGTTTTACGAGGCTTTCGGCCAATCTATTGATTGCTTGTTTTTCCTTCATTCCCCCGGCTTCATAATCTTTGCTCAGGATGCGATCGCACTTCTCCCAGATTACAAGCGTACCGTGCTCGCCGCATAGCTCCTCAAACATCCCCTGTTCATCGGTCGTGATGGGTTCCCGAAGCATCTCCCACTTCTCCCGTTTCGCAACGTAATCCAGATCCCACGTAAGCTTCGCCAGCGTTTGATCGGCGCTTTTCCGAGAAATGAGGGTAAATCTCAGGCATACAGAGCTTGATGCAGTCTTGAGGCCGAGGCCAAACTTACCAAGGCTTTCCGGGTTTTCACGCTCTGGCGCTCCATAGCGCATCGCACTATGGATCCCCTTTGCGTCCATACCTACGCCGTTGTCACCAAAGTAGACCACCTTGCGCCCGTCATCGCGCAAAATGATTTCAACATTGATCCTATCCGCATGAGCTGCAATGGAGTTATCAATGATATCTGCCGCAGCCGTTTTGACGTTGTATCCGGTATCGCGCAGCCCGAAAATAAGGCGCGGAGCATCTGGCTCATTCACAAGATCATTGTGGGCATCATTTTCCCGAGCGGCTAAATTCACTGTCATACCGTCCATCCCGTTTAGTTTATGACGTGCGAGTCCTCTGCCTCCGCTGGAGGGGTATGAGGGGCCTCTGAGCCAACGCCAGTACCGGCGAGCTACTTTACGTATAGTATCGGTAACAGTCGCGCGATGTGAAGCACTACTGGAGGGGGATGGGATTGAGGGGATTGGGGACGCCGCCCGCTGGAGTGTCAGCAGCGAGCGGTTGTGGAAACCAGCGGGGATGTGCAGCGATTGGTATAGCTATCGACCCTCTTGCAATGGGGCGTTTTAGTTTCTGGTTAACCCATTCGAGTCAATGACAGCTGAAGCGCCGCCGTACAATAGCCAACTGCGGATGTCTTCAAGCAAGTTTTCAAATGAAAGCCGCTTTTTTCCTTTTAGCGCGCACTCCCAGATTGTCAAGATACGCCAACCGGCAGCGCGCAACATGCTTGCATCATTGATGTCCCGAACCTTGTTGGCATTGATCTTTGCAATCCAAAACTCGGGTCGCGTCTGCGGCACTTTGAAAAGATGGCATCCGTGGCCATGCCAGAAGCAGCCATGAATAAAAATTACCGCCCGATACTTGGGTAAGACGATGTCAGGGCGGCCGGGCAAGTCCTTCCGGTGAAGCCGATAGCGGAAGCCTGCGCTATGCAGGCCCTTGCGAACAGCAAGTTCCGGCGTTGTATCTTTGTGCCGTATCGCTCGCATGTTCTTTGAGCGTACGGCAGGGGTATGAACGTCGGCCACTCTACGCTGCTAATGGGACTCTATGTAGTGCTTGGGCCTTCGCGGCGAGAATTCTTGTTTTCATAAGCTCAGCCACGGCTGCGAAGACGGGCACGATCACCGAGTTGCCAAATTGCTTGTAGGCCTGAGTATCGGAAACTGGGATGCGGAAGTTCCTGAACCCTGGCGCATCGTAGCCCATGAGGCGGGCACATTCCCTCGGGGTAAGACGTCGTGGGCGGTTCTTCAAGTTTGCGGGGGAATGAAAATCCCTCTTGGGGTTGAATCCACGATCAATCAAAATCTCAGAGCCGTCCTTGTAATAGCGCGCAGAAAGCGTACGCGTTATATCATCACCTCTTACCAAGCCGTAGCCGAATCCATTCCCTTTCGCCTTATGGGTGATTGCGTAGTTGAACAGGTATTCCCAAAGTTTTGGCGTCAGGATGTACTTGTCATCCACCTTTTTCTCAAGGATGTCCGCCAGCTTGGGCTTGCGCTGAGGAAAGAGCTTCGCGATATCGCGTAATGTGAAGCCTTCATGCACACCGAGGTCCTTGCGAAAGCCGACAAGGACAATCCGCTCCCGGTGTTGTGGGACAAAGTGCTGGCCGTCAATGATCTTGGGATCACCAGCGCCAGTGCACTCTACATCAGCAACCCAGTAACCGAGTTCATCTAAGGTCTCTGTAATGACCTTAAACGTCCGGCCCCCGTCATGGCTCTTTAGGTTCTTGACATTCTCTAGAAGGAAGCACGCAGGCCGCTTCGCCGCAAGTATTCGGGCGACATCAAAAAACAACGTGCCCTGAGTCTTACATTCGAATCCGTGTGCCCGCCCAAGCGCGTTCTTCTTTGACACACCAGCAATGGAGAAAGGTTGGCACGGAAAGCCCGCGAGCAAGACGTCGTGAGCGGGGATGACTTCGTCAATGTGACGATAGGCTTCGTCTTCAGACACGTCTTCCTGGTCGCTCAGTGTGACCTTGCGAATGTCATCATTGAATGTGTGAGCGTCCGGATCAGAGTAGTAGTTGGCCTTATAGGTACGGACAGCTGGGGCATTCCATTCGCTCGTGAAGACGCAGCGTCCTCCAATAGCTTCGAAACCACGCCGGATTCCGCCGATTCCGGCAAAGAGGTCTATAAAGTCGAATTCGTAGTTTGGATGATGCGCCGGAGGCTTGGGTAGGAGGGCCTCAAGCGCCCGGAACTCTGCAAGGGTGAGCGATGGGTCAGCTTTCCCGTTTACCCATCGATTGATTGTTTCTCGGCAGCGATTGTTCGGCAGCTCGGCATTCAGGTGGTCAGCGATTTGCTTCTGGTCGTAGATTTCCAAGAGCTTTCGGATGAGAGCTAGTTCTTCTTCGCGCGTGTCCATTGGCTCGGGTGCACTGTGGGGATAGATGAGTGGCATCATATCACTCAATTGTCCCAGCGGTGAACTCAATCTAGAGCATCGTGGTCCCCACAATGCAAGATGAGATCCGTCTTATACCGGCGCGCAACGAGAGCCCACACAATTTGGCTGTCGTCGGGATATCGACGATCAGGTTTGACAGCCTGCGTCATATACAACGGACAAAGCAGCAAAGCCGTCACCCTCGAGGACCACATCCTCGAAGCCACTGACGACATCCTGCGCCTCAGCGCCGGCCTTCAGTCCTTCCTGACTTTGTTGGAGCTGCAGAGCGACACCATCCCCCAAGGCATCGGCCTCCACGCCCTGCTTTTGCCGCTCAAGCAACAGCTGGTCGACACCGCTGACCGCCTGCAGGCATTGGTCTGACGAGGGAGAGCCTGCTTACCCGCCCAACGGATGAGCAGCGCTGAAAAGCAAACGGCGCGAGCCAACTGGTCTCGCGCCGCTCGCATTCTGGTGCGGTGGCATTCAAGTCACGGCGCTCACGTAGGCCTCGAACGCGCTGGCCTCCACCGGCGGACAGAAGAAGTGGCCTTGCCCGTAGTCGCAGCCGGCAGCCACCAGGATGTCGCGCTGCGACTCGGTCTCGACGCCCTCGGCAATCACGCGGATGCGCAGCGCATGCGCCATGCTGATGATGGCGCGGCACAAGGCCACGTCGTCCGGGCCCCGCGTCAGCGAGCGGACGAAGGACTGGTCGATCTTGATGTAGTCAATGTCCAGGCGCCGCAGGTACGACAAGGACGAGTAGCCAGTGCCGAAGTCGTCGAGCGCGATCTCGATGCCGGCCGCCTGGAAGCGGGAGAGCTGGTCCATGACATCGGCGTTCTGCTCCATCAGCGAGCCTTCGGTGATCTCGATGACGAGGCTGCCCACCGGCACGTTCCTGCGCTCGATCATGCTGGACCAGGACTCGGGCCCGCTCGCAGGCGCGCAGAACTCCACTGGTGATTTGTTGACCGAGATCTGGAAGCCCTTGCCCAGCAGCACCTGCCAGCGCGCAAGCTGGTCCAGCGCTTCGGTCAGCACCCAGCGGCCGATGTCGATGATGAGGCCGGATTCCTCCGCAACGGCAATGAAATCGGCCGGGTGGATCGGCCCGCGCGCCGGATGGTCCCAGCGGATCAGGGCCTCGGCCTTGCAGACCTTGCCCGTGCGCAGATCGACAATGGGCTGGTAGTGCAGCGCGAACTGGCCGGACGCCAGCGCCGTGCGCAGGTCCTGCGTGATGCGCAGGCGCTCCCTCTCCGCCTGCAGCAGCGCCTGGGTGAAGACCTTCCAGCGATTGCGGCCCTCCTCCTTGGCGGCAAACATCGCTTGGTCGGCGCACACCAGCAGGTCCTCGGCGTTGTCGGCGTCCTTGGGGTAGGTCGCCACGCCGATGCTGGCCGACACCACCACCAGCTCGCCGGCCAGGTGGTAAGGCGCGGCAATCCGCTCCAGGATGGCCTCGGCAATGCCCCCGGCAACGCCGGCATCGCCCACAGCGGACAGGATCACGGTGAACTCGTCGCCGGCCAGCCGCGCCACGGTATCCGACGCGCGCACCGATGCCGCAATACGCCGCGCCGCCTCCAGCAGCAACAGGTCGCCCTGGTCGTGGCCGAGGGTATCGTTCACCTCCTTGAAGCGATCCAGGTCGATGAACAGCAGCGCCAGCACATCCTGCGTGCCGCGCGAACGCTCGATCTCCTGCCTCAGCCGGTCGAAGAACAGGCGGCGGTTGGGCAGATCCGTGAGCGCATCGAAATTCGCCTGGTGCCGGATGACTTCCTCCGCCTGGCGTTTCTCGGTCATGTCATGGATCAGCGCAACGCGGCGGCGCTCGCCATACGCGTGGGCCAGGTAGGTATCCACGGTCAGGTAGGCGGGAAACTCGCTGCCGTCCTTGCGGCGGATCGAGAATTCGCCGCTCCATCTGCCCTTGGCTGCCACGGTGGCCCGCAGGCGCTCGACCAGCCCTGCCACATTGCCTGCCCCGCTGACGATATAGCCCGGGCGGCCCTTGACCTCCTTGGCTGTATAGCCGGTGGCGGCGGCAAAGGCCGGATTCACGTCGATGATGGTGCCATCGAGCGACGTCACCACCATGGCCTCGCTGCTGGACGAATAGACCAGCGAAGCCAGCCGCATCTCCTCCATATGGCGCTGTCGCTCCCCCATGGAGCGGCGCAGGCTGTAGTACAACAGGCCAAGCAGCAGCGTGGAAGCAATGGCACCGGCCAGGGCAACGCGGCGATAGACCTCGTAGGGCGCCAGCACCAGGCCGACCGACTCGCCCACCACGAAATTGAGCCCGAACTCCGGCAAACGGTAATAGCCGAAGACCCGCTCCACGCCTTCGGAGCCCGACACCGCCCGATAACTACCAGACTGGGGCGACCCGCTGGCGAGGTACGGCCTGTTGCTGACCGCCCTGGCCAGCGTGCCCTCCATGGCCGGCACGCGCGCAAGGACCTGGCCGGAAGTCTTGATGACCGACGCCACTTCGCCATCGCGGTTTGTGAACGACTGCGCAAAGCTGGCGAACTGCTCCGGACTGACCGAGACCACGATGACCCCGTCGAAGCTGCCCGCGCGCAGGATGGGGCGCGTGAACTGGATCGACCATTTGCGCGAGACCTTGCCCTTCACCGGGTCGCTGATGAACAGCATGTCGCGCCCGCCCGCGTTCTGATGGACCCGGAAATGCTCGCGCCCGCTCAGGTCGACCTTCTGGCCGGGCGCGGGCGGGGCGATGGACGAGTAGATGAGCAGGCCATGCTTGTCGATCACCGACACCTGGAACGACAGGTCCACCACCAAGTTCTCCCGCTCACGCACCATGTCGATGAATCCCGGCTGGCCGACCAGCCAACTGGCCCGCAGGTCGAGGAGAAACTCGGACAGCCGCAGGATGCTGGATCTCGAGTACGCGCCGAACGCCTGGGCCTGCGCCTGGGTACGCTCCGCGGCGTCGTGCAGCAAGCGGTCCCGCTCGCTCACGAGCTGAAACGCCGCGAACGCCCATGTTGCAATCAGCCACGCCGCCGCCGCCAGGTTCAACGGGGAAAAGACCTGGTGCAGGCGCTGCAGCGCCTTGCCATATCGGGTGGTCGAGCGTTCTGGCATCAAATGGGTATCGCAGCGCAGCGAAGAATCGACATCGATAGCAGGCTAGTCGAGGTCAGCGAACCCGACAAGCAGCAGCACTCCAGTCCCGTGCTCACCGCGCGGAGCCGGGCCAGCGTGTGCCGAAAGCGGCACGTCGTGATCATGCCCCGCTCGACTCGTGGGCACGTGGGCGACTATGTGCCATTCTGGCCTGATTGACGCCCCCCAAAAGGGGGCTAAGGCATTTTCGCCACAGACATTTCGGCGCCGCTGTCGGAGCCAGGGTGCATACGGCGATAGCCTGATGTCGCTGGCAGACGTGTTGCGCCAGAGGCTCGCTGGACCGCACGCGGCGCAAGTGGTCGAACTGTCGGAACTGGCGATTGCCGGCGCGGAAAAAAGTCTCGAGCAGATTGACGATTCCGGCAGCGGGGTGATGCCTGCCATCCTCGCGCTGGCGTCTGTCCATCTCGACGCATGCAAACAGACCGGCCCCGATCCGATGAAGCTCGCGGAGCGACTCTTCCGGCTGCAGGCAGAGGGAGGATGGGACACCTTCTAGGATGTCCTGCCAGCGTATGCAGAACCTCTGGGCGAGAGCGGGTTGCGTTGCTATCGTCAACTGGCTATCAGCAGCTACTGCCCGTCGCTGTAGATAGCGGTGCACGCAACGCGCGCTATGACGAAGCACTTGAAATCGTACGCGCTATCGGCAGTCTGCGGATAAAGCTGAGGGAGCGAGCGGAATTCAGCCGCGAGCTGGAGGAGATTCGCGAGACCTATCGCGCAAAACGCAACTTCAACAAGTTGCTCGCCACATTGTCTTGAGGGCCGGGCTGCGCAGGAGTCAATACTCCCTCAACACCCATCCACTAATAGCCGCGAAGTACTCACGGAGCCAGGCGTTATACCGAAGGTAGAGTGGTGTTCCAGCCCCGGCTCCGGCGACCTCCCCGAATCCTGCCTTCCGGGCAATCCGCACCGCCCGCTGTACATGGAAATCGCTGGTCACCACCACAATGGGATCGGTGGCGGCGACGCCCTGCTCTTCAAGCAAGTGCCGGCTGAACATCAGGTTCTCCTCCGTGCTGGTACTGCGCCCTTCCCGGATGACCCTGTCTGCTGCGACACCGCGGGCGATCAGATACTCAGCCATGATGTCCGCTTCCCGGCACCGCAGCCCGAAATCCTGCCCGCCACTGACCGCGACCTTCGCCTGCGGCCACTGCTGAGCGTGCTTCAAGCCCTGATCCAGCCGCGCAACCAGCGTTGGCGAGGCGACGCAGTTTGGTGTGCCGGAGCCGAGGATGATGATGGCTTTTACGGGGGAGTTTCCTGGGATGGCGACTTCGGTGTTGTGGTGGATGTTGTAGAAGAAGACGGCCACTGTCGCCAGCCATAGGGCGAACGCGATCCATGCTGCTTGCCATAGTTGCTGGCGCCTGTGGCTGGCTGCTCGCCAGTGGGCTACGAGGGGCCACTGCCATGCAAGGAGCAGGAATGACGCGCCGATGCAACCTGGCAGGACGATGCCGAAGTTGAACAGGCCTATGGTCATTAAGGCGATGGCGTCGGCGAGAAGGACGGCGCCGAATAGCGCCAGGGCGATGCGGCGCCAGCGCGCGCTTGTGTTCATTTCCTGCATTGCAGTCATTGAGTCGTTGGGAGAGCGCCGTGACGCGAAGCGATGCATGTGCTGACCTCGCGCGGCGACCAGCAACATGCGGCGCAAATTGTACCGGCGTCCGTGTGCGGAAGAAGGGCAACTTTAAGGATTGCCTCAGGGACGCGCGCACAAGAGTTCGATACATCTTGGTACTTGCCGGAGCTGTGCGTGGCGTCGGACTGGAGACCATGATGAGGCATTTCATCGCGATCGGAGTACTGTTTTTCACAGCTACGTCGGCCAATGCATGCCGACCGCCCTACCTGGAGTTCAGCGCTGTATTCGAGCCCGGCTCAGCCACGCTATCCGGTGCGGAGGTGAAGCGCCTTGCCGACTGGCGCATCAATTCCCGTCGGGCCTTTCCGGCCGGGTACACCGTCTACATGTACCTGCGTCAGAACGAAATCCTCGGTATTCCACGCCAGCTTGCCGAAGCGCGGCGCGTTCAATGACAGGCTTACTTGAACACCTCGGAATCAACAAGAAGGACATCGAGAGGCCAGAGGTACGTTCCACCGCGAGTGGGCATGTCGCTTCTGAAGTGGAGGGAAGGTTCTTCAATGAAGCAGGCATCTCAATCAACCCCCGTTGCCCGCACGTCTGCTGTGAGAGCTAAGGCTATGCAAAGGACTCTGACCTCGCGTTCGCGCATCAAGTGGGTGGCGTGCGGCGTGCTTCTAGCGGTAACGGCAATCATCGCGATTGATGCCTGGCAGGCATGGAATTCACCCCAGCACTATCCATTTGGTGCAGAGGGGCCGGTGGCAAATCTCTGGGCGTACCAGACGCAGCGACACTACCTGATTGCAGCAGGACTTGCGCGAGCCTGTCAGATTTCTTGTGTGTTGAGGT
>NZ_JFJW01000049.1:0-2146 GCF_000611125.1 Cupriavidus sp. SK-4 | reverse complement strand
CGGCGACCGCGCCGGAAGCGCAGGGCGACGGTCAGGGGCAAGCTCAGCAGGATGAGCGGGGCAAAGAACAGGGCGACGAGCCGGGCGCGGCGCTACCCAACCATCAGGACGAAGGCAACGACAGCAGTGACGGCAGCGATGACAGCAAAGACTGAGCGGGCGGACGCGATTCCGCTGGATCCAGGCGCAGACGGGCGTAGGCGAGAAGCGAACGACACGCAAGAGACAAGGTCTCACCGTCCATGGGATAAGGCAGCGTCTGCACCTGCAGTGACTGCAATGAAGGAGTACAAATTGGCCCCAAAACAAGTGGTTGGCCCCCTTGTCGCGAGCAAGGCGACGGACGGATTGGGTCAGATGGAGATTCCCATCGCTGAGGCGATGCGCGACGCGGATCCCGTCATGGGTGACGCCCGTGACGCAGGCGTCGGTCGTGGCAGCGTTGACACGCAGGCCCGACGCATGGACTTCTGGTCGACCAGCCGGGATAGCGGCCCGACGGCGACCGTGTCCTATCGGCGCCGGCGGCCTTACACCGCCCCGGGCGCTGCGACGGGAGTCGTGGCACCGGAAGCATCGCGGGAAGCCGCCGCCTCGGCAGCGTTGAGGGAATCTGATGTGCCGGAAGCGCCCATTGCAGCCATGCCCTCGGCAGCGCCCCCTGAAGCCGTGGCCGACGCTCCGGTTGAAGTCCTGGCCACGGACGAACCGACGGAAGCTGCCGCCCAGGACGAACTGACCGAGACGGCCGCCCCGGTCGCACCGCTTGACGCCCCAGTTCCGGAAGCTGCGCCGGAAGGGACGCGGGCCCCGAAGCGCGGTCGAAGGTCGAAAGCGCTCAACGAAACTGCCGCTCCAAAAGCAGCGCCGGAAGAGACGCGGGCCCCGCAGCGCGGTCGGAAGCCAAAAGCGCTCACCCAAACTGCCACTCCGGAAGCTGCGCCGGAAGGGACGCGGGCCCCGAAGCGCGGTCGAAGGTCGAAAGCGCTCAACGAAACTGCCGCTCCAAAAGCAGCGCCGGAAGAGACGCGGGCCCCGCAGCGCGGTCGGAAGCCAAAAGCGCTCACCCAAACTGCCACTCCGGAAGCTGCGCCGGAAGAGACGCGGGCCTCGCAGCGCGGCCGGAAGCCGAAAGCGCTCACCGCAACTGCCACTCCGGCAGCAGCGCCGGAAGAGACGCAGGCCCCGCAGCGCGGTCGGAAGCCGAAAGCGCTCACCGAAACTGCCGCTCCGGAAGCGGCGCCGGAAGAGACGCGGGCCCAAAAGGGCGGTCGGAAGCCGAAAGCGCTCGCCGAAACTGCCACTCCGGAAGCTGCGCGGGAAGAGACGCGGGCCCCGAAGCGCGGTCGCAAGCCGAAAATCCTGGCTGAAGTTGCCGCTCCGGAAGTCACGACTCAAGCGACCCCAACCCGGAAGCGCGGGCCGAAGCAGAGAACACTGCCTGGCGTGGAGGCTGCCCCGGAAGCGCCGACTCGGAAGACGCGAACCCGGAAGCCGCGACAGGAGCAAAAAACGCCTACCGCCACCCAACGCCCGTCCCAATCCTCACTGCTCGCTCAACTGGCCTCTGTCAATGCGCAACTTGAGCAGTTGCGAGCCGCGGTGCCAAAGGTCGTGGAGGAGATTCGGCAGTGGATGCAGGAGTACGACCTCAGCATGGAGGACATTGCGGGCCAGCCCAGTGTTGAGCCCGCTGCCCGCGCTGTGCCGAGCAAGAGGAAGGCCGCGCCGCCTCCGAGGTACCGCAACCCGAAGACGGGCCAGACCTGGTCGGGGCGCGGTCGGGCTCCCGCGTGGATGGGCAAGAAGCCCGAGCGTTTCCTCATCGATCGCTTGTCCTGAACGACAGGTTGGCGGGCGCGGCCGGTCCGCCCCCATTCTGACTTCTAGCAAACTCGGCAGGCCGGAAGTTCGGCGGCCACTGCGCAGGAAGCCCAAGGGGAAGAGCCGGGCAACGAGCCGGGGGCGGCGGCGCTGCCTAACAACCAGGACGAAGGCAACGACAGCAGTGACGGCAGCGATGACAGCAAAAACTGAGCGGGCGGACGCGATCCGCTGGATCCAGGCGCAGATGGACGACTACGGGCTCACCCTCGAAGAGCTCGACGCGGCGGGGTGCCTCGCGCCGCCGCCGCCCCCACCCGAG
>NZ_JFJW01000048.1:4867-20803 GCF_000611125.1 Cupriavidus sp. SK-4 | reverse complement strand
AAAGGCTGGGGGTTTTTGCTTTGGCGCGGCGAAAATGCCGGGGCCGGTGCAAGCTCGCATGTTCTCGTTGTTTTCATGCCGCATCGCGGGTCACCGAGCATTCCGGGACTGCCTGCCTTCTGCTATGGTCGACACCCAAGTGCCCACATGCGGCACGAAGGCGGTTGCAACGCGTGTTTGCAGCAAGTAGTGAGCAATAGCCGGACCCTTGCCAACAGAGCAGGTCCGGATTCGGGTTTCGAGGGGTTACATGACGGCCAAGGTGTTTCGGCTGGTTTTGACTGGCGCCGCCGGCGCGCTGCTGCTGGCAGGATGCGCATCCACTCCTCCTGTTTCCGCTGTTCCTCCGGGTGACGCGGCCAATATGGCCGGCACTTCCACGATCGATTGCCAGGCGTTCGCCAGGCGCATGACCGCGTACGCGGCAGCGCAGACGGACCTGGCGGTGCCTGCAGTGTCGGCGCCCGATCCGCTGGCTGCCGCCAACACCAGTGCGGCGGAAGCCGAGGCGGGTGACGACGGCGAAGTCGCCGAAGCCGCGCCGCCGCTAACCCTGGCCACGCTGCCGTTGTTCTCGGTCTCACCACATCGCGACCAGTTGCCGGTCGGCTGGCAGCCGTGGACCATCAACCGCAACAAGACGCCCACCCGTTACTCGATGGCAGAAGTCGACCAGCGCGTGGTCGTCCATGCGAAGGCCGAGAGTTCGGCCTCCGGCCTGTATGTCCCGCTGCGCGATCGCGATGCCGGCATGCTGCGCTGGACCTGGAAGACCAGTGGCATTATCCGCAACGCCGACAACAGCCACGGCCCGCGCGAGGATTCGCCGTTGCGCCTGTTTGTCGCCTTCGACGGCGACAAGGGTGCACTGCCCTTGAAAGACCAGCTGATGTACGAGATGGCGCGGCTGACCACCGGCCGCGAAATGCCCTACGCTACGCTGATGTACATCTGGGGCGGAAGGCGCGCGGAAGGCTCTTTGGTGAAGAATCCGCACACCGACCGAGTGCGCATGATCGTGGTGGATAGCGGCACGAAGCACGCCAATGAGTGGCGTTGCCATGAGCGCGACCTGCGCGCCGACTACCGCAAGGCCTTCGGGACCGACCCCGGACCGGTCATCGCCGTGGGCATCATGACCGATACCGACAACACCAAGAGCAAGGCCGAGTCCTGGTACGGCGACATCGCGCTGGACTGAAGTGCGCCGGCGGCACCCTCAGCCGCCGATGGGCTCAGCCAGCGCGAGCACCGCGAACGATGCCAGCCAGTGCGTGGACACATACTCGCCCTCGACCGCCTGCGGCAGCGACGCTTCGAGATGGTCCGACCAGGCCCGGATGGCCAGCGGCCGCAGCGGGTCGGGCAGGGCGGGCTCCAGCATGCGCCAGCACCAGGCGCGCGACAGGTTGAGTCCGTCCAGGTGCGAGGTCTTGGGATCGCTGCGATTGGTCACTTCGACCGGCGTCAGCCAGTTGGCCAGTTCCGCTTGCCCCGGCACGAACAACTCCCACCATTCCGAAAACGCGCAGCCGTCCATCACGGCGTGCATCAGCACGGCTTCGGTCAGCCCGCCGGACAGGAATTCATCGCCGCCGGGCTCATACCGCGCGGGGTATTTCTGATCATGTCCGAACCAGCGGTGGGCCCGCCGCACGATGGCGCGCCGCAAGGTGAGGTCCTGGTGCGTGCGTGCATAGGCCATGGCCATCACCAGGGCGAAGGCGCTGTTGTAATGGGTGCCGGTGCGTACCGGGAAAACCGCTGCATCCAGGAAATCCGCCAGTTGCCGTGACAGGTGTGATGCCAGCGGCGCGCACGCCTCGGCCCAGGTGGCTGCCTGGGCGTCCTGCCGCGCCAGCGCCAGCAACTCCGCCTGCAGTTTCAGCATCCAGCCCCAGCCATAGGGGCGCTCGAAGGTGCGTGAATGGGGCCGCTGGAAGTAGGCCAGTTCGACCGCGATGTGCTCTGGGCGCAGCTGGGCATCCAGCGCTGCGCGGATGCGCGGCGCCTCCTCCAGATCCGGCGACAGCGCCAGCAGCCGCACCAGCAACCAGTGCATGTGCACGCTGGAGTGCCAGTCGTAGCTGCCACAAAAGACCGGATGCCAGGCCGCCGGTTCGGCCAGGTCACCGGCGCTGGCCATCATGTGGTCCAGCTTGTACGGATAGCGGCGCAGGATATTGTCCAGCGCCACGCGCGCGAAGCTGCGCGCTGTCTCGCGATCCAGCGCCAGGCGGCCCATCGCGGATGCTCCCCAGTTTTTTATCGTCGTGCTGTGCTCAGGTACGTAAAGTCACGCAGGCGCCAGCCACTTTTCCACCAGCCGCACGAAGAACGTCGAGCCGACCGGCAGCAGTTCGTCGTTGAAATCGTAGCTCGGGTTGTGCAGCATGCAGGGCCCGATGCCATGGCCGGCGTCGCGATGTCCGCCGTCGCCGTTGCCCAGGAACAGGTAGCAGCCCGGCTTGTGCTGCAGCATGAACGAGAAATCCTCAGCGCCCATGGTGGGCTCGACATTGCTGTCGACGTTGTCCGCACCGACCAGTTCGGCGGCGACCGCGGCCGCAAAGTCGGTCTCGGCCTCGCTGTTGATGGTCGGCGGATAGTTGCGGTGGAATTCGTATTCGATGGTGCAGTCGAATGCCGCCGCCACCGCGCGCGCCACCTCTTCCATGCGCCGTTCGATCAGGTCCAGCACCGGCACCGTGAACGTGCGCACCGTGCCGCCGATCCAGGCCTGGTCCGGCACGATATTGGTGGCATCGCCCGCGTGGAACTGCGTGACCGAGATCACCGCGGTATCGATCGGGCGCTTGTTGCGCGTGATGATGCCCTGCAGCGCCGACACGATCTGCGCCGCGGTGAAGACCGGGTCGTTGCCGTTGTTGGGCATGGCCGCATGCGCACCCTTGCCGCGCACCACGATGCGGAACTCGTTGCTCGATGCCATCAGCGGGCCCGCGCGCGTGCCGAACGCGCCGACCGGCATGCCCGGCCAGTTGTGCACGCCGAACACCGCGTCGCACGGAAAGCGCTCGAACAGCCCGTCCTTGATCATTTCACGGGCGCCGCCACCGCCTTCCTCGGCCGGCTGGAAGATCAGGTGCACGGTGCCGTCGAAGGGCTTGTGCTGCGCCAGGTAGCGCGCCGCGCCGAGCAGCATGGCAGTGTGGCCGTCGTGGCCGCAGGCGTGCATCTTGCCAGTGTGCTGCGAGCGGTGATCAAAGGTGTTCGCTTCCTGCAGCGGCAGCGCGTCCATGTCGGCGCGCAGGCCGATGGCGCGCGGGCTGTTGCCGTTGCGGATCACGCCCACCAGGCCAGTGGTGCCCAGGCCGCGATGAACTTCAATGCCCCACGATTCCAGGTTCTGCGCGACCACGTCGGCGGTGCGCTGTTCTTCGAAGCAGAGTTCCGGGTGGGCGTGGATGTCGCGCCGGATCGCGCGGATTTCGGCTTGTGCCTGCAGGATTTCGGGGATGAGCTTCATAATGCCTGGCTGCCCTGGACGTTAGGGGCGTTAGCGTTGGATACCCCGATCATACGATGCCTCTCGGCAAAGCGCCAAAACGCGGCGATTTCCTGCGCGCTTGCCCGGTTGGCGCAGTGCAATATGCCAGCGCGGGTGGGTTTCCCCGCATTGCCGCGACATACGCACTGCTGGAACAGTTCATGCTTGAAGTGCCCGGCCGGCAATTTCGTCGCTTTGTGATGCGCAACTGCACCCCAAACCGCACCAAAACGCAGCGCCGCCGCGTGACCCGCGGCGCATTGCCGATCCTAAAACGTCTGCTTCACTTCCTACAGGGAGAATTGCGCGATGTCCCTTCGCACTTTCAAGAAGGCAATTGGTGTGGTGGCGGTAGCCGGGGCCCTTGGCCTGGCGCTCGCCGGCACCGCCCAGGCCGCGGACCTCAAACTGGCCATGAGTTCGCCGCCAACCTCGATGGATCCGCATTTCTACAACCTGTTCTCCAACATCAACGTCTCCGAGCATATCTTTGACTCGCTGACCAAGATGGACCCGGACAGCCGCATCATCCCGGGCCTGGCCGAGTCGTGGAAGCTGGTCAACAACCTCACCTGGGAATTCAAGATCCGCAAGGGCGTGAAGTTCCACGACGGCTCCGAGCTGACCGCCGAAGACGTGATCTGGTCGCTGGACCGCCCGGCCACCATCCAGAACAGCCCGGGCAAGTTCGATGTCTACACCAAGGCGATCGTCAACAAGAAGATCATCGACAAGCACACCATCCAGCTGACCACCAATCAGCCCTATCCGCTGATGCTGAACGACCTCACGTCGATCTTCGTCGTGCAGAAGAAGGCGACGCAGGGGCTGAGCTCGGATGACTTCGCGCAGGGCAAGGGCATGGTCGGCACCGGGCCGTTCAAGTTCGTCAGCTACGCCCGCGACGACCGGGTCGAGCTGGTGCGCAACAACGACTACTGGGGCGCCAAGCCGGCCTGGGACAAGGTCACGCTGCGCTTCATCCCCAATCCGGCGACGCGCCTGGCGGCGCTGCTGTCGGGCGACGTGCAGGCCATCGAGAACGTGCCCACGCCTGACCTGCCCAAGGTGCGCCAGGATCCCAAGCTGTCGTTCTTCTCCAAGATCTCGCACCGCGTGATCTACCTGTATTTCGATGCCAAGCGCGACAAGTCGCCCTACGTCACTACCAAGGAAGGCGCACCGCTGGACAAGAATCCGCTGAAGGATGCGCGCGTGCGCAGTGCCATCAGCATGGCGATCAACCGGCAGGGCATCAAGGACCGCCTGATGGAAGGCCTGTCCGAGCCGACCAATAACCTGGTGCCGCCGACGCTGTTCGGCTACAACCCCAACCTGAAGACGGTCAAGTACGACCCCGAGGCCGCCAAGAAGCTGCTGGCCGACGCCGGCTTCCCGAACGGCTTCGGCGTGACGCTGCACACGCCCAACAACCGCTACGTCAACGACGAGAAGATCGCGCAGACCATTGCGCAGAACCTGACCCGCATCGGCATCGCCACCAAGGTCGAAGGCATGCCGATGGCGACGTACTCGTCCAAGGGCATCAAGCACGAGTGGTCGTTCGGGCTGCTGGGCTGGGGCGCGCAGACCGGTGAGGTCAGCTCGCCGCTGCGCGCGCTGCTGGCATGCGAGGACAGCAAGAAGGGCTTCGGCACCACCAACTGGGGCGAGTACTGCAACCCCAAGATGGACGTGGTGCTGGAGAAGGCGCTGTCCACCGTGGATGACAACGAGCGCTCCAAGCTGCTGCAGGAGGCCACCGCAATCGCGATCAACGATGGCGGTATCGTCCCGATCCACCAGCAGGTGACCACCTGGGCCACGCAAAAGGGCATCGTCTACGTGCCGCGTACCGACGAGCGCACCTACGCGCATAACTTCAAGCCCCAGTAAGCTCCGGTCAGCCCAGACAGGAGCCTCGGCCCGCGGATTGTCCGCTGGCCGAGTTTGCGGTGCCGCGCATGGCTGCCGCGCCACACCCGGGAAGCGCCACGGCGCGGCCCGGGCGTGGCGTGCATTCGCGCGCGAAAGGATAGTGGTTCGATTATGCTGGTCTTTATCATCCGGCGCCTGATGCAGAGCGTGGTCGTGCTCTTCGTCATGTCGCTGCTGGTTTTCCTCGGCGTCTTTGCCATCGGCAATCCCGTCGACATCCTGATCAACCCGCAGGCCGACCAGGAGGACATCAAGCGCACCATCGCGGCGCTGGGCCTGGACAAGCCGCTGTGGGAACAGTACTGGGTGTTCCTGCAGAACGCGCTGCAAGGCAACCTGGGCACCTCGTTCGCGCACGGCACGCCGGCGCTCAAGCTGATCTTCGAGCGCATGCCCGCCACCATGGAGCTGGCCATCTGCGCGATCCTGCTGGCGATCGTGCTGGGCATCCCGCTGGGCCTGTGGGCCGGGCTGCGGCCCAAGAGCATCGCCGGCAAGTCGATCATGGCGGTGTCGATCCTGGGCTTCTCGCTGCCCACCTTCTGGGTCGGGCTGATGCTGATCATGGTGTTCGCGGTGCAGCTTGGCTGGCTGCCCTCCAACGGGCGCGGCGAGACCGTGCGCGTGCTCGGCATCCCGCTCAGCTTCCTGACCGCCGACGGCATCCGCCACCTGATCCTGCCGGCGGTGACGCTGTCGCTGTTGAATATCGCCATGGTGATCCGGCTCACGCGCGCCGGCACGCAGGAGGCGATGATGCAGGACTACGTCAAGTTCGCGCGCGCCAAGGGCCTGTCGAACACCCGCATCGTCGGCGTGCATGTGCTGAAGAACATCCTGATCCCGATCGTCACGGTGATCGCGCTGCAGTTCGGCTCGATCATCGCCTTTGCGATCGTGACCGAGACCATCTTCGCCTGGCCCGGCATGGGCAAGCTCATCATCGACTCGATCCAGTTGCTGGACCGGCCGGTGATCGTCGCCTACCTGATGGTGATCGTGACGCTGTTTATCCTGATCAACCTGGTGGTGGACATCATCTACAGCATGCTCGATCCGCGCGTGCGCATTGCCGACAACAAGGGCTGAGCCATGAGTGCCGTATCTGTAGAACAAGAGGACAAGACGCCGCCGCCCGCCGCGGCGCGCGAACAATCGCCGTGGCGGCGCTTTGCCGCGGAGTTCTTCTCCAGCAAGATTGCCGTGGCCGGACTGGCCACGCTGGTCGTCATCATCCTGATCGCCATCTTCGCGCCGTGGCTGGCGCCGCAGAACCCCTATGACCTGGCCACGCTGGACGTGCTCGACGCGCGCCTGGCGCCGGGCGAGCAGGCCGGCACCGGCATGACCTTCCTGCTGGGTTCGGACGAGCAGGGCCGCGACATCCTGTCGGCGGTGATGTACGGCCTGCGCATCAGCATCGGCGTGGGCGTGGTCAGCACCGTGATCGCGCTGCTGCTGGGCGCCACGCTCGGCCTGCTGGCCGGCTTCCTGGGCGGGCGCACCGAGGCCTTCATCATGCGCGTGGCCGACCTGCAGCTGTCGTTCCCGCCGATCCTGCTGGCGCTGATCCTGCTGGCCTTCCTGCGCCCGGGCCTGGGCAATATCGTGATCGCGCTGGTGGCGGTGCAGTGGGCCTACTACGCCCGCACCACGCGCAGCGCCGCGCTGGTGGAGCGGCGCAAGGAATATATCGAGGCCGCCACCTGCCTGGGCCTGCCGCCGATGCGCATCATGTTCCGCCACCTGCTGCCCAACTGCCTGCCGCCGCTGATCGTGATCGCGGCGCTGCAGGTGGCCTCGGCGATCACGCTGGAAGCGACGCTGTCCTTCCTCGGGCTGGGCGTGCCGGTCACGGAGCCCTCGCTGGGCTCGCTGATCTCCAACGGCCAGCAGTACATGCTGTCGGGCAAGTACTGGATCAGCTTCTTCCCGGGCATCGCGCTGGTGGTCACCATCGTGGCGATGAACCTGGTGGCCGACCAGCTGCGCGATGTGCTCAACCCGCGCCTGCAGACGCAATAACAGGAGCGGAACATGGCACAACCGACATTGGTGGTTGAACACCTGAAGACGCAATTCCACACGCGCGGCGGCATCGCCAAGGCCGTCGACGACGTGTCCTTTACCGTGGGACGCGGCGAGATCATGGGCCTGGTGGGCGAGTCCGGCTCGGGCAAGTCCATGACGGGCTATTCGATCATGGGCCTGATCGACCCGCCCGGGAAGATCGTCGACGGCCGTATCGCGCTGACCAGCCGCGACGGCATCACCCGCGACCTGCGCGCGCTCACGCCGGCGCAGCAGCGCGACGTGCGCGGCAACCGCATCGCGATGATCTTCCAGGACCCGATGATGACGCTGAACCCGGTCCTGCGCATCGACACGCAAATGATCGAGGCGGTGCTGGCCCATGAGAAGGTGGGCAAGGCGGTGGCGCGCGAACGCGCGCGCAATGCGCTCGCGCGGGTCGGCATCCCGTCGCCGGACGAGCGCCTGCAGGCCTATCCGCACCAGTTCTCGGGCGGCATGCGCCAGCGCGTGGCGATCGCGATCGCGCTGCTGAACAAGCCCGACCTGATCATTGCCGACGAACCGACCACCGCGCTGGACGTCACTATCCAGGGCCAGATCCTGTACGAGATGCAGACCCTGTGCCGCGAATCGGGCACGGCGCTGATCTGGATCACGCACGACCTGTCGGTGGTGGCGGGGCTGGCCGATACCGTGTGCGTGATGTACGCCGGCAAGATCGTCGAGGCCGGCGACGTGCGCCAGGTGCTGGAGCACCCCGAGCACCCCTACACCCACGGGCTGATCAGCTCGGCGCCGTCGCGCAATCCGCGCGGCACGCCGCTGCGGCAGATTCCGGGAATGACGCCGTCGCTGCTGAACCTGCCGGGCGGCTGTGCGTTCCGCGAACGCTGTCCCTACGCCACCGCTGCCTGCAAGACCGAGCCGCCGCTGGAGACCGCCGCCGACGGCCGCCGCCTGCGCTGCTTCCATCCGGTGCTGGCCAACCAGGAGGCAGCATGAGCGCAACTGAACTGCAATCCCGACCGATGACGAATCCTGCAGCGGAAGAGGGGGGCACGCCGAGCGCGCCGATCCTGGAGCTGCGCGGCGTGTCCAAGCGCTTCGTCAAGTCGCTCGACGCCGCCGCGCGCATCGCCAACCTGTTCGGCGCCCATGCGCATGACGAGGTGGTGCACGCGGTCGACCGCGTCGACCTGAGCATCCGCGCCGGCGAGGTGGTCGGCCTGGTGGGCGAGTCCGGCTGCGGCAAGTCCACGCTGGGCCGCATGGCTGTAGGCCTGCACTCGCTGACCGAGGGCGAGCGCTTCTGGCGCGGCACCAACCTCGACCACCTGCCGCCCGACAAGCGCCGCGAGAAGCAGCTGGCAATCCAGATGATCTTCCAGGACCCGTATGCCTCGCTCAATCCGCGGCTGCGCGTGCTGGATATCGTGGGCGAGGCGCCGGTGGTGCACGGCATGGTCGAGCGCGGCGCGCAGAAGGGCTATGTGGAAGACATGCTGGTGCGCGTGGGCATGGACCCGACCGTGCTGCGGCGCTTTCCGCACCAGTTCTCCGGCGGGCAGCGCGCGCGCATCGGCATTGCCCGGGCGCTGGCGGTGAAGCCCGAGTTCCTGGTGTGCGACGAGTCGGTGGCGGCGCTGGACGTGTCGATCCAGGCCCAGGTGCTGAACCTGTTCATGCGCCTGCGTGAAGACCTGAACCTGACCTACCTGTTCATCAGCCACGACCTGGGCGTGGTCAAGCACATCAGCGACCGCGTGGTGATCATGTACCTGGGGCGGGTGGTGGAATCCGCGCCGACCGAAGACGTGTTTGCCGCGCCCAACCATCCCTATACCCAGGCCCTGCTGGCCGAGGCGCCCAAGCTGGAGGTGGCCCGCAAGACCTATGTGGCGATCCGCGGCGAGATCCCGTCGCCGCTGAACCCGCCGCCGGGCTGCCATTTCCACCCGCGTTGCCCGCATGCGATGCCGCGTTGCCGGGAAGAGCAGCCGCTGCTGAAGGAGATTGCGCCAATGCGGTTCTCGGCGTGTCACCTGAACGACATGGAGTAGGGCCTGGTTTTCTCCTCCCTCGCGCAGGGAGGAGAAAACCCGGAATCTCAGCGGATCACCTGGCCCTTCGAATTGATGATCGTCATCTCCACGAATTTCGAACCCACGTGGTTCTCCGGCGTGAAGTTGACAATAAACCCGCCGAGGTCATAGCTGCGCATTGACTCCAGCGCGGTCACCAGCTTCTCGCGCGTCAGGTCCTTGCCGGCGCGGCGCAGTCCCTCGGTGAACGCCTTGGCGGCGATAAAGCCTTCGATGCTGGCGTAGTCGAATTCACTGGGCTTGCCGGCGGCCTGCAGCAGGCGCAGGTACTCCCGCACGATCGGCAGCGTGGCGTTGCCCGGGTGCGGCATCACCTGCGAGATGATCACGCCGCTGCCCTGCGCGCCGACCTCGTTGGCCAGCGCCTGTGTGCCGACGAAGGAGACGTTGTAGAACTGGCCGTTGTAGCCGCGGCGCAGCGCTTCCTTCACGAAGGCGCCGGCGGTGCGGTAGGCGCTGATCATCACCACGGCGTCGGGCCTGGTCTTCATCGAGCCCTGGATGGCGTCGCCGATTTCCGTGGTGTTGCGGACCACGGGTTCGCGCGCGACGATCTGCACGCCGCTGTCGGGCGCGGCCTTGAGCGCGCGCTCCAGACCTTCCAGCCCGGCCTTGCCGTAGGCGTCCTCGTTGTAGACCACGGCCACGCGCTTGAGCCCGGTGGTCTGGATCTGGCGCAGGATGGCCGCGGTTTCCTCGTTGTAGCCGGCGCGCACATGGAAGACGTAGCGGCTGCGCGGCTCGCGCAGCGACTGCGCTCCGGTGTACGGGCCGAAGAACGGCACCCTGGCCTGGATTGCCAGCGGCAGCGCGGCCTGGCTGGTGGGCGTGCCGACATAGCCGAAGAGGGCGAAGACGCGGTCTTCCTCGATCAGCTTCTTTGTGTTCCTGGCGGCAGGCTCGGGCTCGTAGTAGTCGTCCAGCGCCTCCAGCCGGATCTTGCGGCCGTGGATGCCACCCTGCTGGTTGATATGGTCGAAGTACAGCCGCGCGCCCGAGTGCATCTGCTTGCCGAGCACGGCGGTCGGGCCGGTCAGCGCGGCGGACTGGCCCAGCAGGATGGTGTCGGCGGTGATGCCGTTTTCGGATGTGGCGGCAGTGCCCGCCGTGTTGGCTGCGAAGGCAGCGCAGGATGCGCCACCCGTGCCGATGGCGCACGCCACCAGCAGGCCGGCAAGCCGGCCATTGACCCCGGATCGGAACGACATAAACCCCCCGCGAAATGTGGTTCGGTTACCCGTTTGCCGCGTCGGCCGGTCTCTCGCCGGCGAATTGCTCACGTCGTGCGGCATGGTGCGCGTACCGGTCTGTGCCGGCAGCGCGCCGGCACATCATAATCGAATACAATCGGATCGAGATACTCCCCGCCATCACCCCGCACGGCCGGGAAAGCGCCGCCCGCCGGCGCGGCTCGGGCGCCGCTACCAGCGCGCCTGCGCCGGCATCTCCAGTTCCGTACGACCGAACGAAAAAACAACACACCCCGCCCGGAGACCCCATGGCTTCCCGCATCGTCCGCGCCGCCTGCCCGCATGACTGCCCCGACACTTGTGCCTTGCTCGTCACCGTCGAGGACGGCCGTGCCGTCAAGGTAGCGGGCGATCCCGACCATCCCGGCACGCAGGGCGTGCTGTGTACGAAGGTGTCGCGCTATACCGAACGCACCTACCACCCGGACCGGCTGCTGACGCCGATGAAGCGCATCGGCAGGAAGGGCGAAGGCAAGTTCGCGCCGATCTCCTGGGACGAGGCGCTGGACACCATCGCCACCCGCCTGCAGGCGATCGCGGCGCGCGATCCGCAGGCCATCGTGCCGTACAGCTACGCCGGCACCATGGGGCTGGTGCAGGGCGAGAGCATGGCCGCGCGTTTCTTCAACAAGCTGGGCGCGTCGCGGCTGGACCGCACCATCTGCGCCAGCGCCGGCGCCACCGCGCTGCGCTACACCTACGGCGCCAGCGTGGGCATGGACATGGAGTACGTGGTCGATGCCAGGCTGGTGATCATCTGGGGCGGCAACCCGATTGCCTCCAACCTGCATTTCTGGACCCGCGCGCAGGAAGCCAAGCGGCGCGGCGCCACGCTGGTCGCGATCGACCCGTACCGCTCGCTGAGCGCCGAGAAGTGCCACCGCCATATCGCGCCGATGCCCGGCACCGACGGCGCGCTGGCGCTGGCGCTGATCCATGTGCTGATCCGCGACGACCTGCTCGACCACGACTACATCGAACGCCACACCGTCGGCTTCGAGGCGCTGCGCGAGCGCGCGCGGGCTTACACGCCGGCACGCGCGGCCGAGATCTGCGGCATCCCGGCCGAGGACATCGAATGGCTGGCCGGCCTCTACGGCCAGCTGGCGGTGCGCGAGCGCCAGCCGGTGGCAATCCGGCTGAACTACGGCATGCAGCGCGTGCACGGCG
The DNA here is from genome assembly GCF_000611125.1 of Cupriavidus sp. SK-4. Classification (NCBI taxonomy): domain Bacteria; kingdom Pseudomonadati; phylum Pseudomonadota; class Betaproteobacteria; order Burkholderiales; family Burkholderiaceae; genus Cupriavidus; species Cupriavidus sp. SK-4. The sequence goes on along the minus strand of NZ_JFJW01000048.1, from coordinate 8,798 downwards.
GCGGCCAGGCGGTGCGCGCGGTGGCGTGCCTGCCGTCGCTGGTGGGCGCCTGGCGCCAGCCCGCGGGCGGGCTGCAGTTGTCGACGTCGGGCTTCTTCCCGATCAACGAAGCCGCCCTGCAGCGCCCCGACCTGCTGCCTGGCTGGCCGCAGCAGCTCCCGCGCATCGTCAACATGAGCACCATCGGCGACGCGCTGCTGGCCGAGCCGGCGCCCGGCGTGCCGCGCATCGAGGCCGTGGTGGTCTACAACAGCAACCCGGTCGCGGTGGCGCCGGAATCCGGCAAGGTCGCCGCGGGCTTCGCGCGCGAGGACCTGTTCACCGTGGTGCTGGAGCACTTCCGCACCGACACCGCCGACTATGCCGACATCCTGCTGCCGGCGACCACGCAGCTTGAGCACACCGACGTGCACAAGGCCTACGGCCACACCTATTTCCTGGCCAACAACGCCGCCATCGCGCCGATGGGCGAGGCCCTGCCCAATACCGAGATCTTCCGCCGGCTGGCGCAGCGCCTGGGCTTCACCGAGGCGTGCTTTGCCGACAGCGACGAGGCCATCGCCGCGCAGGCCATCATTCCGGGCGATGCGCGCGCGGCCGGCATCAGCTGGGAATCATTGAAGGAGCAGGGCTGGCAGAAGCTGGCGCTGCCGGCGGCGCCGTTCGCCGAGGGCGGCTTCCCGACCGCATCGGGCAAGTGCCAGTTCTATTCGGAGCCGATGGCGCGCGACGGCTTCGACCCGCTGCCTGACTACGTGCCGCAGTACGAGGCGCCGCTGACCGCGCCCGAGCTGGCGGCGCGCTATCCGCTGGCGATGATCTCGCCGCCGGCGCGCAACTTCCTCAACAGCTCCTTCGTCAATGTCGACAGCCTGCGCGCCACCGAGGGCGAGCCGCACCTGGACATCCACCCGGCCGACGCCGCCGAGCGCGGCATCGTGCACGGCGCCACGGTGCGCGTCTTCAACGACCGCGGCAGCATGGTGGCGCGCGCCCGCGTCACCGACCGCGCCCGGCGCGGGCTGGTGGTGGGCCTGTCGATCTGGTGGAAGAAGCTGGCTTCGGACGGCAAGAACGCCAACGAGCTGACCAGCCAGCGCCTGACCGACCTGGGCCGCGCGCCGGTGTTCTATGACTGCCTGGTGCAGGTCGAGGCCTGCACGGAAGGGGCAGTCCTGCCGGCATGACGCAGCAGCCTGGCCGCCGGCGCTGGGCGGCATTCCTGGCGGCGACCGGCCTCACCGCGGTGGTCCTGGTGACGGCCGGGTGCGAGGCCGTCGGCTNNNCTACTACGCGCAGTCGATCGGCGGCCACCTGGGCGTGATGGCCCAGGCACAGCCCCTGACCGACGCCATCGCCAGCGCGCGCGACGCCAACGATGCGCGCCTGGCGCAGCGGCTGGCGCTGGCCGGCCGCATGCGCGACTTCGCCTCGCGCGAACTGAAGCTGCCCGAGAACGGCAGCTACCGCCGCTACGCCAACCTGCACCGGCCCTATGTGGTGTGGAGCGTGTTCGCCACGCCCGAGCTGTCGATGGACCTGCGCAAGTGGTGCTTCCCCATCGTCGGCTGCATCAGCTACCGCGGCTACTATGCCCAGTCCGATGCCGAGCAGTACGCGCAGGGATTGCGCCGCGACGGGCTCGAGACCTACGTGGCCGGCATCCCCGCCTATTCGACGCTGGGCTATTTCGACGACCCGCTGCTCAATACCTTCGTCTACCTGCCCGAGGGCGAGCTGGCGCGGCTGATCTTCCACGAGCTGGCGCACCAGGTGGTGTACGTGCGCAACGACACCGCCTTCAACGAATCCTTCGCCACCGCGGTGGAAGCCGCGGGCGTGGAGCGCTGGCTGGCCGAGGATGCATCGGAGGACGCGCGCGCCAGCTATCGGCAGTACGATGCCCGGCGCCAGCAGTTCCGCGCGCTGTTGCTGGGCACGCGCGACCGGCTGGTGGCGCTGTACCAGACTCCGCTCGATGACGGCGCCAAGCGCGAGGGCAAGGCCAAAATCTTCGCCGACCTGCGCACCGAGTACGCGCGGCTGCGCACGGAGTGGGGCGGCTTCAGCGGCTATGACCGCTGGTTCGACCAGCCGCTGACCAACGCCCACCTGGCCGCGGTGGCCACCTACCAGCAGTGGGTGCCGGCCTTCACCGCGTTGCTGGCGCAGTGCAACGGCGACTGGCAGCGGTTCTATGACGAGGCCGCCCGTATCGGCGCGCTGCCCGCCGCCGAGCGCGAGGCCGCGCTGCAGCGGCTGGCGCCGCCGGCCACGCGCACCGGCACGCTGACCGCGGGCGGCAAGACGGCGGCCAACTAGGCCACTCAGATTGCTGACGGAGCACACAATCGGTTGTCCGCCCTCTGCGCTGCCGTGCGCACTGCTTACCACGTATCGATGAAACGTCTCGGCGAACCGGTCTGGCGGCCGAGGCTCCCCGGCGGCACCGAGGCCAGCCCGCGCACCAGCCAGCGCCGCGTGTCGGCAGGGTCGATCACCGCGTCGATCTCCAGGTGGCTGGCCATGTTGAGCGCGCGGCCGCGCTGGTAGGCGCCGTCGACCATGCGCGCGAACAACGCCTCGCGCTCGTCGGGGTCGGCCACGGCCTCCAGCTCCTTGCGGAAGCCCAGCCGGATCGAGCCCTCGATGCCCATCGCGCCGAACTCGCCGCTGGGCCAGGCCGCGGTGAAGAAGGGCGCGGCGAAGCTGCCGCCGGCCATGGCCTGCGCGCCCAGCCCGTAGCCCTTGCGCAGCACCACCGTGAAGAACGGCACGCGCAGCGCGCCAGCGGTGACAAAGAGGCGCGACACGTGCCGCACCGTGGCGGTCTTCTCGGCCTGCGGCCCGACCATGAAGCCCGGGGTGTCGCACAGCGACACGATCGGCAGGCCGTGCGCGTCGCACAGCTGCATGAAGCGCGCGGCCTTGTCGGCAGCGGCGCTGTCGATGGCGCCGCCGAGGTGGCGCGGGTTGTTGGCGATGCAGCCGAAGGCGCGGCCTTCGATGCGGATCAGTGCGGTGATGATGCCGGTGCCGAACGCCGCGCGCAGCTCCAGCACCGAGCCGCTGTCCGCCATGGCGGCGATCACCGCGCGCATGTCGTAGCTGCGCAGTCGGTTCTCGGGGATGGCGTGGCGCAGGTGGCGCGGGTCTTCCGCCCGCCAGTCATGCACGTCGCCCTGGAAGTAGGACAGGTAGCGCTGCGCGGCATCCACTGCGGCCGCTTCGTCATCGACCAGCACGTCGATCACGCCGTTGGGCCCTTGCACGCTGACCGGGCCCACTTCCTCCGGCGCGAACACGCCCAGCCCGCCGCCTTCGATCATGGCCGGTCCGCCCATGCCGATGGTGGCGCTGCGCGTGGCGATGATGACGTCGGCACAGCCCAGCAGCGCGGCGTTGCCCGCAAAGCAGCGGCCCGACACGATGCCCACCAGCGGCACCTGGCCCGACAGCCGCGCGAACTGGATGAACGAGGTGCAGTCCAGCCCGGCCACCACCGGCATGTCAGTGTCGCCGGGGCGGCCGCCGCCGCCCTCGGCAAACAGCACCACCGGCACCTGCCACTGGCGCGCCAGTGCCAGCATCCGGTCCAGCTTCTTGTGGCCGTAGAAGCCCTGCGTGCCGGCCAGCACGGTGTAGTCGTAGGCCAGCACCATGCAGCGCGTATCGGCATCGGGAAAGCGCTCCGCGTTGACGGTGCCGATGCCGGTGACGATGCCGTCGGCGGGCGTGGCGCTGACCAGGTCCTCGACGCTGCGGCGCTGCCGTTGCGCGGCGATGGCGAGCGCGCCGTACTCGATGAAGGAGCCGTCGTCGCACAGCTGGGCGATGTTCTCGCGCGCCGTGCGGCCGCCCTGGGCGTGGCGCCTGGCGACGGCCTGGGCGCGTGCGGCGTCGTGGCCGAGGGCGTGGCGCTCCAGCGTTT
>NZ_JFJW01000048.1:4693-4778 GCF_000611125.1 Cupriavidus sp. SK-4 | reverse complement strand
GCATGGCCGGCATCGCCGCCGGGCGCCAGCACGATCACCGCGGCGCCGGCGCGCAGCGTGGCACCCGCGACGGCCAGCACGCGCA
>NZ_JFJW01000048.1:0-4648 GCF_000611125.1 Cupriavidus sp. SK-4 | reverse complement strand
CAGCGGATGCTCCATCTTCATCGCTTCGATGATGGCCAGCGGCTGGCCGCGCCTGACCGTGTCGCCTTCGCGCACGTGGATGGCGGCCAGCGCGCCGTCCATGGGCGCGGGCACGGCAATGGCGTCGTCGGGGATGTCGGCCAGCGCCTGGTCCGCATCCGCCTGCGCGCTGTCGGCGAGGGCGGGCGGCGCGTGCAGCACCGGATGGTCGGCGTCGGCAGTCGCCAGTGCGGCCAGCGCCTGGTCCAGGTACTGCGTGTGCACGGCATTGCCGCGCACGTCGTCCAGCTGCAGCAGATCCTGCAGCAAGCGGCGGTTGGTGTCGATGCCTTCGATGCGGAACTCGCACAGCGCGCGGTAGGCGATCGCCAGCGCACGCGCGTAGTCGCCCCCGGGTTCGTGCACGATCAGCTTGGCCAGCAGCGAATCAAAGCGCGGGTTCGCCGTCATGCCGGCAAAGCCCGCGCTGTCCACGCGCACGCCTGGTCCGTTGGGCGGCTCGAACGCCGTCAGCGTGCCGCTGGCAGGGCGCAGCTGGCCCTGCGCGTCGAGGTGCTCGGCATTGATGCGCAACTGCACCGCGATGCCGCGCGGCGCGGGTGCCTGCTCCAGGCCCAGATCGGCCAGGCGCGCGCCGGCGGCAATGGCCAGCTGGGTTTGCACGAGGTCGACGCCGGTCACCATCTCGGTCACCGTGTGTTCGACCTGCAGGCGCGGGTTGGCCTCCATGAACCAGAACGATGGGCCGCCAGCGCCGCCGTCTTCCACCAGGAATTCGAACGTGCCAATGCCGCGATAGGCGGCGGCGCGCGCCAGTGTGCCGGCGGCATCGGCCAGCCTTGCGCGCAGTGCGTCATCCAATGACGGGCTGGGGGCGATCTCCACCAGCTTCTGGTGGCGGCGCTGCAGGCTGCATTCGCGCTCGCCCAGCGTCAGCACGCGGCCCTCGGCGTCGGCGACCACCTGGATCTCGATATGGCGCGGCGCGGCGACGATGCGCTCCACGTAGACCGCGCCATTGCCGAATGCCGCGCTCGCTTCCGAGACGCAGCGTGCATAGGCCTCGTCGATCGCGGCAGCGCGATGCACGGCGCGCATGCCGCGCCCGCCGCCGCCGGCGAGCGCCTTGATCATCATGCCCGCTTGCCCATCGAGGCTGGTGAAGAAGGCCCGCGCCTGCTCCGGCGAGGTCGGGCCGGCGGTGCCGGGCACGACCGGAACGCCATGCTCGCGCGCCAGCGCGCGGGCGCGGGCCTTGTCGCCGAACAGGCGCAGCACGTCGGGCGCAGGGCCGGCGAAGACCAGCCCGGCGTCCAGGCAGGCCTGCGCAAAGTCGGCGTTCTCGGACAGGAAGCCGTAGCCGGGGTGCACCATGCCGCAGCCCGCCCGCCGCGCAGCGTCCACCACGGCGGCAATGTCGAGGTAGGCGCGCGGACCAGTGCCGGGCAGCGCCACGGCCGCGTCGGCCTTGCGCACGTGCAGCGCGTCGCGGTCGTCTTCGCTGTACAGCGCCACGCTGGGGATGCCCATGGCCGCGGCGGCCCGCGCGATCCGGATGGCGATTTCGCCGCGATTGGCGATCAGGAGCTTGTGGGTCGTCATGATGCGGGAGCGTTGATGGCGTGGGTTGTGCAGGGCGCAGTGCGGGTTTGTACTCGTTGGTACATTTATTTACCGCTGGGTAAGATTCTGGGGTGATCGGGTATTCGCGTCAATCGGCCGTTTTCCCTTTGGCGCCGCAGAGCGCGGCGTCAGGCAAGGGCACGACCGGACTGGCGTAGCGAGCCCGCCATGCGAGAATTGCATCATGTCGATTGCACCCAGATCCGCACCGCTGAACCCGCCGTTGAGCACACCGCCAGAGCCGCAGCCGGCCCGCCCGCATATCGCGGAGCGCCAGGAGGCCCGCCGTCGCCAGATCCTCGATACCGCCGCGCAGCTCTTCTACAGCAAGGGCTACCCCGGCATGACCATGAACGACCTGTGCCGCGCGCTGGGCGTGACCAAGCCGGCGGTCTATTACTACTTTACTGACAAGTACGAGATCTTCGACATCCTGTGCCGCGAGTCGGCCCAGACCTGCCTGCCCGTGATCCGCGAGACCGCGGACCCGGCGCTGCCGGTGCGCGAGCGCCTGCAGGCCTGCCTGCTCGAGATGGCGCGGCGCTGCGTCGCCTGCCATGTGCCGGCCACGCTGAGCTTTCGCGACAACCAGTACCTGCGCCCCGACACCGTGGCGTGGCTCGACAGCATGGCGCGGGACTTCTATCGCGATCTCTATGCGCTGCTGGAAGAGGGCAAGCGCGATGGCGTGTTCGCCTTTGGCGACGCACGCGTGACGGCCCATGCGATCGGCAGCGTGGTGGGGTTCCTCTACACCTGGCATGAACCCGGCCGCATGGACCCGGAGACGCTGGCGCGGGAGCTTGCCGCCAGCATGATGAAGCTGGCGCTGCCCAGCGGCGGGTGAGTTTTGCAGAATTGCCTCACTAGGGGTTATCCCCCTACTTGCGCCCGATCGGTGGCGCATAATGCCCGTCAGGGGCACCAAGGCCTGTCCGGTGGCCCCGAGGACTTCGTCTAAGTTGTTGTTTTAACCGGGGCGCACGTTTAGCATCTCGGCAAAATCGAACGACCATTCAGAAATCAGGAGACGGTGCTATGGAAAGAATTTGGCTGAAACACTACCCGGCCGGCGTCCCCGCCGAGATCGATGCCAGCCAGTTCCGCTCGCTTGCCGCGCTGCTCGAGGCGTCTTTCCGCACCTATGCCGACCGCAAGGCCTTCATCTGCATGGACAAGGCCATCACCTACGGCGAACTGGACCAGCTCTCGACGCACTTTGCCGCATGGCTGCAGTCGCGCGGGCTGCGTCCCGGCGCACGCGTGGCGATCATGATGCCGAACGTGCTGCAGTACCCGGTGGTGCTGGCGGCGGTGCTGCGCGCGGGCTTCGTGGTGGTCAACGTCAACCCGCTCTACACCCCGCGCGAGCTCGAGCACCAGCTCAAGGACAGCGGCGCCGAGGCCATCGTGATCCTGGAGAACTTTGCCGCCACGCTGCAGCAGGTGCTGGCCAAGACCCCGGTCAAGCACGTGGTGGTGGCCAGCATGGGCGACATGCTGGGCGGGCTGAAGGGAGCGATCGTCAATTTCGTGGTGCGCAACGTCAAGAAGATGGTGCCGGCGTGGGAGTTGCCCACCTGCGTGCGCTTCAACAGCGTGCTGGCCGAAGGCCGCAAGCTGACGCTGCAGCCGGCCACCACCGGCCCGGATGACATCGCCTTCCTGCAGTACACGGGCGGCACTACCGGCATCTCCAAGGGTGCGGTGCTGCTGCACCGTAACGTGGTGGCGAACGTGCTGCAGTCCGAGGCGTGGATGCAGCCGGCGCTGAACAAGGGCGCCCATATCGACCAGCCCATCACCATCACCGCGCTGCCGCTGTACCACATCTTCGCGCTGACGGTCTGCTGCCTGCTGGGCATGCGCAGCGGCGGCACCAGCGTGCTGATCCCGAATCCGCGCGACATCCCGGGCTTCATCAAGGAACTGCAGAAGTACAAGTTCAACATGTTCCCGGCCGTCAACACCCTGTACAACGCACTGATCAACAATCCGGAAATCAGCAAGGTCGATTTCTCCGGCCTGCGCGTGGCCAACGGCGGCGGCATGGCGGTGCAGGAGGCGGTGGCCAAGCAGTGGCTGGCCAAGACCGGCTGCCCGATCATCGAAGGCTACGGCCTGTCAGAGACCTCGCCCTCGGCCACCTGCAACCCGACCGACACCGACGCATTCTCCGGCACCATCGGCATGCCGCTGCCGTCGACCGAAGTGGTGATCCGCGACGATGACGGCAAGGACTTGCCGCTCGGCCAGCCGGGCGAGATCTGCATCCGCGGCCCGCAGGTGATGGCCGGCTACTGGAACCGCCCGGACGAAACCGCCAAGGTCATGACCCCGGACGGCTTCTTCAAGACCGGCGACATCGGCGTGATGGATGAGCGCGGCTACACCAAGATCGTCGACCGCAAGAAGGACATGATCCTGGTGTCGGGCTTCAACGTGTATCCGAACGAGGTGGAAGGCGTGGTGGCCGAGTGCCCGGGCGTGCTGGAAGTGGCGGCCGTGGGCGTTCCCGACACGCACTCGGGCGAGGTGGTCAAGCTGTTCGTGGTGAAGAAGGATCCGGGGCTGACCGAGGCCGATGTGATCGAGTTCTGCAAGGAGCGCCTGACCGGCTACAAGCGGCCCAAGTACGTCGAGTTCCGCACCGAGCTGCCCAAGACCAACGTCGGCAAGATCCTGCGCCGCGAACTGCGCGACAGCCGCAAGGCCGCCTGAGCGGCAGCCGCTGCCAACGACAACGGCCTCCCGAGTGGAGGCCGTTGTGCTTTCAGGCTGCGCCGCGGCGGCTCAGCACTCGTTCGATGGCGCCAGGCGGGCTTCCTGGCTGCCGTCGGGGTAGATCACCCGCACGCACGCGCCAGGCTCCAGCCCCGGCACCGCCGGCGCGTTGGCCGACACGATCGCGCCGTCCATGGTTCGCACCTTGTACTGGAACAGGTCCACCTGCTGCACCGGCGCGGGCTTGTTGAACAGCCGGCTCAGGTCGAAGGCAAAGCCCACGCCCACGCCGCCACCCCCG
>NZ_JFJW01000047.1:33564-38067 GCF_000611125.1 Cupriavidus sp. SK-4 | reverse complement strand
GCCACGCAACCGGCCCCGTCCCCTGCCGCCCCCACCGCCCGATAACCATGAACGCATTTTTCCATCGCCAGGACGGCGCGCTTGCCGTCGAGCAGGTGCCGCTGGCGCGCATCGCCGCTGAATTCGGCACGCCCACCTACGTGTACTCGCGCGCGGCGCTGACCGCTGCCTACCAGGCCTACGCCGCCGCCTGCCAGGGTCGCAAGGCGCAGGTCCAGTACGCCATGAAGGCAAACTCCAACCTGGCGGTGCTGCAGGTGTTTGCCAAGCTCGGTGCCGGCTTCGACATCGTCTCGGGCGGCGAACTCAAGCGCGTGCTGGCCGCCGGCGGCGACCCGCGCAAGGTGGTGTTTTCGGGCGTGGGCAAGAGCGCGGCGGAAATGGAACTGGCGCTGGCACACGACGTGCGCTGCTTCAATGTCGAGTCGATCCCCGAGCTGGACCGCCTGAACGAAGTAGCCGGCCGCGTGGGCAAGCGTGCGCGCGTGTCGCTGCGCATCAACCCGGACGTGGATGCCAAGACCCACCCGTATATCTCCACCGGCCTGAAGGGCAACAAGTTCGGCATCGCCTTCGAGGACGTGCTGCCGACCTACCGCGCCGCGGCGGCGCTGCCGCACCTGGAAGTGACCGGCATCGACTGCCATATCGGTTCGCAGATCACCGAGGTGGAGCCCTACCTGGAAGCGCTGGACAAGGTGCTGGACGTGGTCGAGGCGCTCGAGCGCGACGGCATCCGCCTGGAGCATATCGACGTGGGCGGCGGCCTGGGCATCACCTACACCGACGAAGCCCCGCCGGACATCACCGGCTTTGCCACCACGCTGCTGGAACGCGTGGCCGCGCGCGGCCACGGCCACCGCGAGGTGCTGTTCGAGCCGGGCCGCTCGCTGGTGGGCAACGCCGGCGTGCTGCTGACGCAGGTGGAATTCCTCAAGCCCGGCGCGGCCAAGAACTTCTGCATCGTCGATGCCGCCATGAACGACCTGGCACGCCCGGCGATGTACGAGGCCTACCACCGCATCGAGCCGGTAGTGCTGCGCGACGCGCAAGCGGTGACCTACGACATCGTCGGCCCGGTGTGCGAATCCGGTGACTGGCTGGGCCGCGACCGCGCGCTGGCGGTGCAGCCGGGCGACCTGCTGGCAGTGATGTCGGCCGGCGCCTACGGCTTCACCATGAGCTCCAACTACAACACCCGTCCGCGCGCCGCCGAAGTGATGGTCGATGGCGCCAGCGTGCACCTGGTGCGCGAGCGCGAACTGGTCGAGGACCTGTTCCGCGACGAGCGCCTGCTGCAGGACTAAGACGCCAAGCCCGGCCCGCCTACGCGGCGGGCTGGCGCGCCCCCGCGGGCTTGCGCAGCCGCCACCACAGCCGCATCCCCAGCAACACGAACACTACCGCCGCGTAGATCGACACTTCGCCAAAGTCGTTCTTGCCCGCCTTGTGCCACCAGTAGTGCAGGATGGCCAGCACGGCGATGGCATAGACCAGCTTGTGCAGCGCCTGCCAGCGCTTGCCGCCCAGCCAGCGCACCATACCGTTGGTGGAAGTCAGCGCCAGCGGGATCATCAGCATGAAGGCAGTGAAACCCACCGTGATGAAGGGCCGCTTGTACACGTCCTTGATCATGTAGGCGAGGTCAAAGCCGCGGTCCACCCCGATCCACAGCAGGAAGTGCTGCAGGCCGTAGAAGAACGCGAACAGGCCCAGCATGCGCCGCAGCTTGATCAGCCAGTTCCAGCCGGTGAGGCGGCGCAGCGGGGTGATGGTCAGCGTCAGGCACAGCATCACCAGCGTCCAGGTGCCGGTGGAGCGCGTCACGAATTCAAGCGGATTGGCGCCGAACTGTTCCGTGGCACCCAGGTACAGCAGCCGCATGAATGGCAGCAGCGCCAGCAGCCAGACCGCAAGCTTGAGCGCGCGCACGCGCTGCGGCGACAACGTGGCCAGGCCGGCCGGCTTGCGCGCCGCCACGGCGGCGGCGCTGGTGGAAGAGGTAGCCATGCGCTCGCCTTGCATCAGAAGAACTTCTTCAGGTCCATGCCCTGGTACAGCGACGCCACCTGCTGGCCGTAGCCATTGAACGGCAGGGTCTTGCGCTTGGGTGCGAACAATGCGCCAAAGCCGCTGCCGCGCTCCTCGCCGATGCGGCGCTCGGTGGCCTGGCTCCAGCGCGGATGATCCACGTCCGGATTCACGTTCGAATAGAAGCCGTATTCCTGCGGCGCGGCCAGGTTCCAGCTGGTGGGCGGCTGCTTGTCGACAAAGCGGATCTTCACGATCGACTTGGCGCTCTTGAAGCCGTACTTCCACGGCACCACCATGCGCACCGGCGCGCCGTTCTGGTTGGGCAGGACCTCGCCGTACAGGCCGAAGGTCAGCAGCGCCAGCGGGTGCATGGCCTCGTCCATGCGCAGGCCCTCGCTGTACGGCCAGTCGAGCACGCCGCTGCTGACGCCGGGCATCTGCTTCTTGTCGGCCAGCGTAATGAACTGAATGTATTTGGCGCCAGGCTGCGGCTCGACGCGCCGGATCAGCTCGGCCAGCGGGTAGCCGACCCACGGGATCACCATCGACCAGCCCTCCACGCAGCGCAGGCGGTAGACGCGCTCTTCCATTGCCGCCAGCTTCATCAGCTCGTCCAGGTCATAGACCTTGGGCTTCTTCACCAGTCCTTCCACCGACACCTGCCATGGGCGCGGGCGCAGCGTGCCGGCGTTGCGCGCCGGGTCGGACTTGTCGGTGCCGAATTCGTAGAAGTTGTTGTAGGTGGTGACGTCCTCGAAGGGCGTGCGCTTGTCGGTGATGACGTAGGCGTTGTTGGGCGTGGCGGCCAGCTTCTGGCCGTGCTGCCCCTGCGCCAGGGCCTGGCGCGCAAACCACGGCGCCAGCGTGCTGCCGGCGGCGCCGGCGGCGGCCAGCGCCAGCACGCGGCGGCGCGCTTCGAAGACGTGACGGGGCGTGATCTCGCCGGCGGCGATATCGCCGCCGCGCAGCCATTTGGGGGAAGGGATCAGCATGGTTTTCCTCGTTGCCTGGCCGTGCCGGCGCCGGTCGCGCCCACACGCTTGCAGGATTGGACTCTGGCCTTGGTCGGAGAGTGCGGGCCAGTCCTGACAGTTTTTTGTGCCTGCGTCGGAATGCCGCGGCTCATGAGGCGCCAGACGCACGCAATGTGCCGCCTGCATCTCGCGCCCGGCTATCCGCCCTGGTATTGCTGGTACACCACCTGCGCCACCGTGAGCAGCCGCGCCCGTTCCAGCGGGCCCGCCAGCGCAAAGCCCAGGTCGCGGTCGATCCAGTAGAAGGCCATCATCGGGTCGCGGCCGGCGGCTGGCCGCCTGCTGCCTGCGCCCGGCATGCGCTCGACGCGGAAGCCCGTATCGGGCGTGCCCTGTGCCATGCGCCGCAGCTGCAGCGACAGGCGCGTGCCATCGTCCGCTTCATACATCAGGATGGCCGACGGACCGCCTTCGGCCACGCCCAGCCGGCCGCCGATCAGGTGGAAGCCCTGCGCGCGCAGGTCCGGCACCTGCAGCGCCGTGCCCAGGCGCTTGGACAGCCAAGCGATCAGGTGGGCCTCGTCCGTCGCCGCGACTTCAACCGGGTGGCGCATTTCCGGGGCGTAGACCGCGTGCGTGGCCAGCGCCTCGCGCGCAAAGCGCTCGCCGGGCGCCAGCACCAGCGTGCTGCCGCCGAGGCGGCCATGCGCCAGCCAGCCGAGCGCGCCGCCCACGGCCAGCAGCGCCACCGACGCGCAGGTAGCCGCCAGCGCCATCGCCCAGCGCGGCCTGGTTCGCGCGGCATTGCGCTGGCGATCTCCGTGCAGCCCCGGCGGCAAGGCCGCGAGCGGTACGGGTTCGTTCAGTACGGGATCCAGCGCGCCGTGCAGGGCATCGGCCTGCCGGCGCCAGACTGCGACCTGTGCCGCCGCCTCCGGGTGCTGCGCCAGGTACGCCTCCACGGCGGCGCGGCGCGCGCCGGCCAGTTGGCCATCGGCGTAGGCGTGGAGATCGGCTTCGTGGATGCCGGACATCATTTCACCCGCTGCAGGGGGCTGGCGGCGGCAGGCCGGGCCGGAGCGGCGCCGTCGAGCAGCCGCCGCATCTGCTCGCGCGCCCGCGCCAGGCGCGACATCACCGTGCCCTGCGGCACGTCGAGCACGCGCGCGGCCTCGGCGTACGTCAGTTGTTCCAGGCTGACCAGCAGCAGCACCGCGCGCTGCGCCTCCGGCAGTTGCGCCAGCGCCTGCACCAGGTCGCGGCGCAGGCCAGGATCGTCAGCGGGGGCGCTGACCTCGGGCAGGGTCTCGGTGGCCACCACCAGTTCCTTCCGGCGCAAGGTATTGAGCCGCAGTCGGTGCATCAGTGTCAGCAGCCACGGCAGCAGGCCGTCAGCGCCGTCGCCCCACCATGCGCCGGGGCGCAGGCGGAAGCGCCAGCGGTAGCGCAGCGCGCGCTCGAGCGTGTCCTGCACCAGGTCGTCGGCCAGCGCCGC
>NZ_JFJW01000047.1:490-33534 GCF_000611125.1 Cupriavidus sp. SK-4 | reverse complement strand
GGCGCCGCAGCCGCGGCGCCAGCGCGACGAGCTGGCCGTCAAACCCTTCCATGGCGTGGCTGCCGCAGCGCTCGCCTTGCCGTCAGGGCTTGGCGATATGCCAGACGTTGTTGAGGTTGTCGCCGGTGCGGTCGCCCGGCTTGGCGTCCTTGGCAAAGCGGTACAGCGGCATGCCGCGGTACGCCCACTGCTTGCCGCCGTCATCGCGCGTGATGATGGTGTACTGGCCCGACGCATTGCTGCCAGGCGCGGCCATCAGCGGCGGCCAGTTGGTGGCGCACGGGCCGTTGCAGGCGCTCTTGCCGCTGCCGGCGGTGTCGCGGTCGAAGGTGTACAGCGTCAGGCCCTGCGGATCGGTCAGCACGCCACTGGTCACCTTCACCGTGGGCGGCATGTTGCCGGCGGTGCCGCCACCGCCCAGGCCCATGCCGGAACAACCGGCGAGCAGGACAGCCGCACAGCCGAGCGCGAGCGCGGCGGGTCGAACGAGGGATGCTGCAGTGGTAAGACGCACACGTGCCATGATCTTGTTCTCCATGCAAACCGGTGCCGCCAGCCGGCACCGTTCCACAAGTAAACACCGGATGCGGCGCATTTATTCCGTCACACCGGAAAAAAGTCGAAAAAAAACCTGCCCGAAGGCAGGTTTTTGCATCGCACCATGGTGCAGGGTCAGAGTTCACCGTAGCTGTGCAGGCCCGACAGGAACATGTTGACACCGAGGAACGCGAAGGTCGTCACCAGCAGGCCGACCAGCGCCCACCAGGCCGCCACCGTGCCGCGCAGGCCCTTCATCAGCCGCATGTGCAGCCACGCCGCGTAGTTCAGCCAGACGATCAGCGCCCAGGTTTCCTTCGGGTCCCAGCTCCAGTAGCCGCCCCAGGCCTCGGCCGCCCACAGCGCGCCCAGGATGGTGGCAATGGTGAAGAAGGCAAAGCCGACCGCAATGGCCTTGTACATCACGTCATCAAGCAGCTCCAGCGATGGCAGGCGTTCGGCCAGGATGCCGCGCTGCTTGAGCAGGTAGGCCACCGAGACCATCGCCGCCAGCGCAAAAGTGCCGTAGCCGATAAAGTTGGCCGGCACGTGGATCTTCATCCACCAGCTTTGCAGCGCCGGCACCAGCGGCTGGATTTCCTGCGCATTGCGGCTGACCGTGTACCACAGCAGGAAGCCCACCGCGGCCGACACCACCAGCATCACGAACGGGCCCAGCGCGCGCGTGGCGTAGCGGCCTTCGTAGTACAGGTAGAACAGCGAAGTGATCAGCGTGAACAGCACGAACACTTCATACAGGTTGGAAATGGGGATATGGCCGATGTCCGTGCCGATCAGGTAGGACTCGTACCAGCGCACCAGCAGGCCGGTGAAACCCAGCACCACCGCGCCCCAGCACAGCTTGCTGCCGATGCTGTAGCCCGTGTTCGAGCGCGTCGCCAGCCCGAGCCAGTAGAACAGCGTGGACAGGAACACCAGTGCGCTCATCCACAGGATGGCCGACTGGCTCGACAGGAAATACTTCAGGAAGAAGGCCTGGTCCGCGCGCGCCAGCTGCCCCTGGTAGAGCTGGATCGCGAACAGCGACAGCGCGGTGAGCGCCAGCATCAGCGGGCGCACCGCCTTCCAGTGCCAGCCGAGCAGCGCGAAGGTAGGCACGGCGCCGATCAGCACGGCCTTGTCGTAGCCGTCCATCCACTGCCCGTATTGCGACAGCGCCACGCCGGCGCCAACCGCCAGCGCCAGCGCAAAGAGCCAGTCCACCCAGGTCAGGCGGCGCAGGAAGGAAGGTTCGAGATAGGCCTCGTCAGCGCCGGTGTCGGCGCGCGTGGTGCCGCGCATGGCGGGACCGGCCTGGTTCACATTTGAGGACATAGCGTACCTGCTCAATTCAGTGGGGAGTGCCGGCGGGCCCGGGCGCATCGCTGCGGCCCCCTGCGGCGCGGCCGACATCGTCGCGCAGCGCCGTGAATTCCTTTTCGAAATCCATCGTGCGGCGCTGGGTCGACATCGCCATCAGCACATGGCTGCCAGGCTCGGTGTCGCCCTCGGCGGGCTTGTCTTTCACCCAGATCCAGACCCGGCGCTCGCGGATATAGAACATCGCGAACACGCCCAGCACCAGCAGCAGACAGCCAAGATACACGATGTTCTTGCCCGGCGCACGGGTCAGCTGGAACACGCTGGCCTTGATCTCCTTGAAGTCGTCGAGCTGCAGGAACACCGGCGCGCCGTAGAAGAAACTGTCCGACAGCGCGTTGATGGCCTGCTGCAGGAAGGTGCCACTCTGGGCGCTGTTGGCCACCACCGGCAGCTTGTCCTGGGCGCGCGCCAGCTGCCACAGCTCCCACATCGAGCCGTTCAGGATCTTGAGGAGCACGTCGGCGGCCTTCTGCTGCTCGGCCGGGGGCACGGACTTCTCCAGAAAGGCTGCGATCGCGGTGAAGCCGCCCGGGGGCGAATCCGGCGTGGGCCGCGTGGCGCCGGCGAACAGGTCGAGTGCACGCAGCGAGCTTTCCGCCAGCTGGCGGCGCAGGTCGGCCTTGTCATCGCCCGGCATCGACGCCAGCGCGAAGCGGCGCGCGGCCTCGCCGCGCAGCGTGCGGTCCTGCAGCGCGGCGCGCAGGCGCATCCAGTCGGCCACGCTGCCCTGGTCGTCGGCGGGGATGCGCAGATAGCGGAATTGCTCGCTGGGCGATTCGCGCATGCCGGCCAGGAACACCGACTGGCCGTCCATCTGCACCGGCACCATGTAGTTGTTGTACTCGCGCGCCTGGCCGGTGCGGTCGCGCAGCTTGTACTGCACCGACGGGCCGACGTTGCGCAGCGTCTTGGCGCGGTCGGTGCTGGCGGCGGCGCCCAGGTGCTTTTCCAGGGTCTCGTTGAAGGACTTGCGCGCCACGCCGCGCGCGTCGGGCTTGCCCGAGGCATCGGTGACGTTCTCGATATTCATCAGCCGGAAGTCGCTGAACTCGACCGTCAGGCCATCGCTGTCGGCGCTGGTGCCGGTGCCCGCCAGCGGCTTGTTGCCGCCCACCGCACCGTCGATGGTGAAGCTGGCGTGGCCGCTGCCCTGCATCGGGTAGCCGACGAACTTCAGGCGCGAGCCGCCGTCCTCGAAGCTGGACTGGTAGATGGCGATGCCGTCGACGATCAGCGGCTCGTTCACCTTGATGGTGGCCTCGGTCTGCTTGCCGGTGGCGCGGTCGGTCACGATCACATCCGAGGCAAACAGCTTGGGCATGCCGGTCTCGTAGAAATCGACCTTGAACTTCTTCAACGTGATCGCGAACGGCAGGTCCTGCACCAGCGCGCCGTCCGAGATGTTCAGGATAGCGGTGGACACGGTCGAGCCCTCGGGCACGTAGGCGTTGCCGCGAAAGCCCGGGTTGCTCGCNCCCCCCCCCCCCCCCCCCCCCAGCCGGTGCTGCGGCGGGATCTCGCTGATGACCGCGTTGCCGCTGATCGGGGTCTTGCCGCCCAGCCACATCTGCGCGCGGATCAGCAGGTCGCCGTCCAGCAGGCCGCCAATGCAGATCACCACGATGGCGGTGTGCGCCAGGATATAGCCGGCCTTGTTGGCCGCACCGGCCTTGGCTGCCAGCAGCGTGGCGCCGTCATGCTCGACCGCCTTGAGNGCCCGCCTTGAGGCGGTAGCCGCGGTTGCGCAGCAGCGCCGACAGGCGGCTCACCGCCTCGGTGCGCGGGCGCGCGCCGTCGAATTCGCCGCGGTGATGGAAGGCGCGCAGGCTGCGCTCGCGCACATGGTCCTTCCATGAACGCATGTCCGCCACCATCTTGGGCGCGTTGCGCACCAGGCAGAGGCTGGTCGACACCACCAGGAACGCCAGGATCAGCAGGAACCACCAGGAACCGTAGACCTTCTGCAGCGACAGCGTGTGGAACACATCGGCCCAGAACGGCCCGAACTGGTTGACGTAGTTGGGATACGGCTCGTTCTGCTTGAGCACGGTGCCGATCACGCTGGCGATGGAGATCACCGTCAGCAGCGCGATCGCGAAGCGCATCGAGGACAACAATTCGACCGCGTCGCGCAGCACGCGGTGAGAGGTCTTCAGGTGCAGCCCTGAAGTGGAAGCGGTCGACATGTGCAGGGAAACCTAAAACAACGTGCGGCTTTGAAATGAAAAAAGGGCGGACATGCTTTGGCAAGCAGGCCACCCTTTTCGATTGTGACAGGCGCGTTCGGTTGCATGCCGCGGCACACCCGCCGGAACGGGGGCCGCCAAACCAACGCGCCGGCGCCTGGCGGGCGCCAGCGGAGTCGCGGAATCGTTATCGAACGCCGGCGACGTAATCCGCCACCGCCTTGATCTCGGCATCCGACATCTTGGCGGCGATGGTCGTCATGACCGGGTTGTTCTTGCGGGTGCCCTGGCGGAATGCCACCAGTTGTGCCTCGGTATAGTCCGCCCACTGGCCGCCGATGCGCGGGTACTGTGCGGGGATGCCGGCGGCAGTGGGACCGTGGCAGGCGGCGCAGGCGGGCACGCCCTTGGCTGCAATGCCGCCGCGGTAGATCTTCTGGCCGGCTTCGATGGTGTCCTTGTTCTTGGCGGTGGCCGGCTTGAGCGACTGCTTGGCCAGGTAGGCGCCGACGTTGCGCATTTCCTCGTCGGTCAGCACCGACGCCATCGGCACCATGATCGCGTTGTTGCGTGCCTTGGACTTGAAGTCGGCCAGCTGCTTGTGGACGTACTCGGGATGCTGGGCGGCCAGCTTCGGGTTGGCGGCGGCGGCGCTGTTGCCGGCGGCGCCGTGGCAGCTCAGGCAGGCGGGCACATTGCGGTCGGGGGCACCTTGCGTGTACAGCGTTTCACCCTTGGCCGGGTCAGCCTTTGCGGCGGCCTGCTCTGCGGCAGATGCCATTCCGGAAAGGGCGGCGGCAGGAACGGCCAAAGCCAGGACACCCAGAATCTTCGCAATGCGGTTCATTCGCACACCTTCTCTGAATTGTTTTGGATACCGTGATGCGTGCCGGCCCGGCGCTTTGCCGGCGGTGAGGACGCGCCGGTGCAAAGGCTGGTATCGTGGCGACCCGCGCGCGGCTGACCGATCCGCAAAGCGCTGGCCGTGGCGGCAGACCCCGCCAGCCCGCTCCCGCCGCCGCCGCACCCTCCGGTGCAACGCGCAATGCGGGGCAAGGGCCCTGCCCACGATGGAACGACACACTAGGCTTCCCGCCCGGACGACGGCAGCCGAGGCACGCGGCCATGGATGCCACGCGTCACCCGTTCAGGAGACCGTTAACCGGCGTATTGTACAATAAGTTATGTGCCGGATTGATGCCTTGCGCCTTGTCATGCCCCTTTCGGGCTGCGCCAGGTCAACCCCGGCGGGCGGCCCAGGCCGCCAGCCATCCCACCCTGGCGAGCCCCCGGCCCCGGCATGCGCAATGCGCACAGCCTCCGCGGACCGCCCCACCGCTCTAGCGCATGTCCCTTCTTCACCAGGCCCGCTTCTTCATCACCGTGAACCACCTGCGCGACCTGCCCGCCACGGCCGTGCCGGAGGTGGCGTTCGCCGGCCGCTCCAACGCCGGCAAGTCCACGGCCATCAACATCCTGTGCAACCAGAAGCGGCTGGCGTTCTCGTCGCGCACGCCCGGGCGCACGCAGCACATCAACTATTTTTCGGTGGCGCCGGTCAAGGCGCCCGACCCGCTCGCCTTCCTGGTCGACCTGCCCGGATACGGCTATGCCGAGGTCTCGGGCACGGCCAAGTACCACTGGCAGGGGCTGCTGAGCGACTATGTGCAGACGCGCCAGCAACTGTCCGGCCTGATCCTGATGATGGACGCGCGCCGTCCGTTCACGGATCTCGATTGCCAGATGGTGGAGTGGTTCCTGCCGACGGGGCGCCCCATCCACGTGCTGCTGACCAAGGCCGACAAGCTCACCAACAGCGACAACGCCAAGGCGCTGCGCGAGACCCGCAAGATGCTGCAGGGCTACGCCGAGCAGATGGAAACACCGGTGCCGATGACGGCACAGCTCTTCTCCAGCCTGAAGCGCCGCGGCATCGAAGAGGCGCAGGGCGTGATCGCCGGCTGGCTCAACCTGCCGGAAGCGCAGAAGGCCGAAGCCAAGTCCGCGGCGGAGAAGAGCGAGCCGCCTGCTGCCGATCCCGCGGTGTAATCACCAGGTCAGCACGCAAAAAAAAGCCCCGCTGCAAGCAACGGGGACANNGCAACGGGGACAACCTTCCCCGCCGCAGGGGCGGGTACCCGCTCAGGGAGGAGTAGCGGGGGACACCGCGCCACGCAGGGCGCAACGCAAAGTGTCCGCGAGTATGATAGCGGGCACGCTCAAAAGTTTAGTTTTTCTTCGGCCAGCCGCTTTGAAGCGCGCTTTGCCGCGCGCGCCGTGCTTGCCGGCCCGCTTTCCTGTCCAGCTCTACAGTCAAGACGCCCGCCATGTCCACCTTCCCCGAATACCGCCCGCGCCGCATGCGCCGCGATGATTTCTCCCGCCGCATGATGCGCGAGCATCGCCTGTCGCCGGACAACCTGATCTACCCCGTCTTCATCCTCGACGGCCAGAACCAGCGCCAGGCGGTGGCGTCGATGCCGGGCGTCGAGCGCGTGTCGGTCGACCTGCTGATGCCGGTGGCCGAAGATTGCGTCAAGCTGGGCATCCCCGTGATCGCGCTGTTCCCGGTGATCGACCCGTCTTTGAAGACGCCGGACGGCATCGAGGCCACCAACCCCGAGGGCCTGGTGCCGCGTGCCGTGCGCGCGCTCAAGGACCGCTTCCCCGAGCTCGGCGTGCTCTGCGACGTGGCGCTCGACCCGTACACCAGCCACGGTCAGGACGGCGTGCTGGACGACAACGGCTACGTCATCAACGATGTGACCGTCGAGATCCTGGTGCGCCAGGCACTGGCACAGGCCGAAGCCGGTGTCGACATCGTGGCCCCGTCCGACATGATGGATGGCCGCATCGGCGCGGTGCGCACGGCGCTGGAAGACAACGGCCACATCCATACGCGCATCATGGCGTACTCGGCCAAGTATGCGTCGGCGTTCTACGGCCCCTTCCGCGACGCGGTGGGCTCGGCCGCCAACCTGGGCAAGGGCAACAAGATGACCTACCAGATGGACCCGGCCAATACCGACGAGGCCCTGCGCGAAGTGGCGCAGGACATCCTGGAAGGCGCCGACATGGTGATGGTCAAGCCCGGCATGCCGTACCTGGACATCGTGCGCCGCGTGAAGGACGAGTTCCGCTTCCCCACCTACGTCTACCAGGTCAGCGGCGAATACGCGATGCTCAAGGCCGCCGCGCAGAACGGCTGGCTGGACCACGACAAGGTGATGATGGAATCGCTGCTGGCCTTCCGCCGCGCCGGCGCCGACGGCATCCTGACCTATTTCGCGCGCGACGCCGCGCGGCTGCTGACGGCCTGAGCGGCCAACCGACAGAGCGCCTATGGAACTGCTAGGCTTCTCGGCCAGCCAGGTACACCCGCTCGCCTCGCTCACCGAGGCGGGCAACTTCCTCAACGGCAATGCCGCCGCGCTCTTCGTCTGGGCGGACTTTTCCACCGAGGAAGTCACCGCCGCGCCGGATGCCTGGCGCGAGAGCGTGCGCCAGCTTGCCGGCGCGCCGATCCTGGACCTGCACCTGACCGACGCCACCAATGCCGCGCATCCATCGTATTTCGATACGACCAATGCGTACGACATGGTGATCTTCCGCAAGCTGACCTTCGAGACCAGCCGCGCCATCGCCGAGGCCGAGCCGCAGGACCCTGCGGCAGGCACGGCGAAGCCGTCCGCTGCCGAGTCCGCCGCCCGCCAGAAGCGCTATCCGCCCGGCTTCCTGCCGGCACTGGCCAGGATCGACACACAGCCGGTCACGTTCTTCATGTTCGACACGGTGCTGGTCACGGTGCGCTCGGGGCAATCCCGCACGGTCGACCAGGTACGCCAGCGCCTGCTGGAACTGTGCCAGGCGCCGCGCCCGCAGGCCACGCCGGTGCGCGGCAACGGCCAGGCGCTGCTGCACGGCGTGCGCCCGCCCAGCCGGCCCGAGGACCTGATGCTGCGCCTGCTCAATGCGATGGTCGACCGCTACCTGGAACTGCGCGCGCCGCTGACGCGCCAGCTCGACCGCTGGCAGCGCGCGCTGCTCAATTCGCGCCGCAGCTTCTCAAGCTGGGAGGGACTGCTGGATGCCCGCATCCAGCTGCGCAAGCTGGAGCACCTGAGCGAAGAGCAACGCGACGCGCTGCAGGAATTCCGCGACAGCCTGCTTGACAACCGCTACAGCAGCGACCAGCCCGGCGGCCCGTCCAACGCGCCGGGGCGCGACGAGGTCCTGCTGGTGCGCATCAACGACGTGATGGAGCATATCCAGCGCGTGCTGGCGCACGCGCGCCGGCTGGAGGATTCGATCGAGTCGGCGGTGCAGATCCACTTCTCGGCGGTGGCGCACCGGACCAACCGCACCATGCGCGCGCTGACGCTGATCACGGCGCTGTTCATGCCGCTGACGCTGATCACCGGCGTCTTCGGCATGAACTTCGACCGCATGCCCTGGCTGCGCGAGCCGCACGGGTTCTGGTGGTCGATCGGCCTGATGGGCGCCGTGGCGCTGGGGCTGGCCGCGCTGTGGGCGCTGGGACGGCGGCTGGAACGGTAACCGCCGCGCAGCGCCAGGTACGCCTCAGGTGCTGGTACGCGTGCCGAAGGCCCGCTCCAGGCTTTCCAGGAAGCGGTTGGCCGACTGGTAGCCGATCACGCGCACCGGGCGCTCGCGCCCGTCGGCCCCGAACAGGATGATGCCGGGCGGCCCGAACAGGCCGAAGCGCTTGAGCAGCGCCTTGTCATCGGCATTGTTGGCGGTCACGTCCGCCTGCAGCAGCACGATCTCCGACAGCCGCGCGCGCACGCGCGGATCGACGAAGGTCATGCGCTCCATTTCCTTGCAGCTGACGCACCAGTCGGCGTAGAAATCCAGCAGCACCGGCTTGCCTGCGGCCGCGGCCTGCGCCACGCGGGCATCGAGCTCGGCCACGCTGCGCACGCGCTCGAAGCGCACCGCCTGCGCACCGGCAGCGGCGTCTGCGCCACCGCGTGCCACGCTCAGGTGCGACAGCGGCTGTAGCGGATCGCGCCCGCCCGAGGCCACGCCGATCAGCACGATCGCCGCGGCAATCGCAAACAGCACGCCCACGCCCTTGCCCACCCGCGCCAGGTTGCGCGGATCCGGGCCCAGGCCGTCAAAGGCGCCCAGGAACACCGCCGCCACCAGCAGCAGCGCCGCCAGCGCCAGCATCGAGGCCCAGGCCGGCAGCACCGGCCCCAGCATCCACAGCGCCACGCCCAGCAGCAGGAAGCCGAAGAAGCGCTTGGTGACCTCCATCCAGCGCCCGGCCCGCGGCAGCAGGTTGCCCGCGCCCACGCCCACCAGCACCAGCGGCACACCCATGCCGAGCGCCATGGCGAACAGCGCCGCGCCGCCGATCACGGCATCGCGGGATTGCGCGATATAGGCCAGCGCCCCGGCCAGCGGCGCGGTGACGCAAGGCCCGACGATCAGCGCCGAGATCGCGCCCATCGCCGCCGCACCCGCCAGCTGGCCGCCCTGGCGGCGGTTCGACGATTCGGTCAGGCGGGTCTGCCAGCGCTGCGGCAGTTGCAGCTCGTACAGTCCGAACATCGACAGCGCCAGCGCCACCATCAGCGCCGCGAACAGGCCCAGCACCCACGGTGTCTGCAGCGCGGCCGACAGGCCCTCGCCCAGCAGCCCGGCAGCCACGCCGACCGCGGTGTACACCACCGCCATGCCCAGCACGTAGGCCAGCGACACCACCAGCGCACGGCCGCGCGTAACGTGCTCGCCCACCACGATCGAGGACAGGATCGGCACCATCGGCAGCACGCAGGGGGTGAAAGTCAGCAGCAGGCCCAGGCCGAAGAACAGCGCGGCGATCAGGGCCAGGTTGCGGCTCGCCAGCGCGCCGGCGATGCGGTCGCTGTCGTCGGCGCGCAGCACCGCGGGGGCGGCTGGCGCCGGAGCAGGCACGGCCGCCGGCGCGTCCGAGCGCCCGCGCTTGCCGAACAGGTCGGCCAGCCCGCTGCCGCCGACCTTGTACGCGCTCTCCATCGGCGGATAGCACAGGCCCTTGTCGGCGCAGCCCTGCGAGGTGACCGTCAGCGACCACTTGCCGTCGGCCGGCGCCGCGTCCACCGGCACGCGGATGACCACGCTGTCGCGGTAGGTCTCCATCTCCTTGCCGAAGGTCTCGTCGAACTTGACCTTGCCGTGCGGATACGCCGGCGTTCCCAGCTTCACGTCGGCGGGTTGCGCGGCAAAGGCGAAGCGCTCGCGGTACATGTAGTAGCCGGGGGCGACCTCGAAGCGCACCTCGACAGTCTTGTCGTCAAGCTGGCGCGCGGCAAAGCGGAAGGCCTGCTCCGGCGGCAGGAAGTCGTCTTCGGTGGCGGCATGCGCGCCGCCCGCCAGGCACACCCAGGCCAATGCCGCCAGCAGCGCTGCGGCAATATGCCGCGCCCAGACCTGCCCGCGCGCGCGCTCCGGAAGTGCCAAACCAATGTTCATGTCGCTGTTTCCTGTCTGTCTTGAACTGGGAGTGCCGGCGTACCCACTACTGCGCTGTGGGTGCCGTTGCCCCTACTTTGCCGGCGCCGAGGCGGTCTCGGTCTCGCTGCGGACCCAGGCCAGGTACGGCGCGTAACCAGCCGTCACCGGCCACGCTATGAGTTCCGGCACGTCGTAGGGGTGATGTTGCCGGATCACGGCCTCCAGCGCAGCGTAGCGTGCACGCGTGGTCTTGATCAGCAGCGGCCACTCCTGCGCGCGCTCCAGCTTGCCCTGCCACCAGTACTCGGACTCGACCGGCGCCAGGCGGTTCACGCAGGCGGCGGCACGCGCCTGCAGCACTAGCTGCGACAGGTGCGCCGCGGTCTCGGCATCGGGGGTATTGGTGATCACGACGATCACCTCGGCCGAATCGCCCGGGGCGCCGGCATCCGGCTGGCTGGCATGGCTTTGCATCGACATCTCCTTGCGGCAGGCACGGCGGCGGCCCAAAAACAATCGAGCCAGGCAGAAGCCTGGCTCGATTGTAAGCGCTGTGCCCGAACCCGTCGCCGCGGCGGCGGGCGGGAAACTACCTTATTCCGCGGCTTCTTCGGCCGGGGCTTCGGTGATTTCCGGACGATCCACCAGTTCGACCAGCGCCATCGGCGCGTTGTCGCCCTGACGGAAGCCGAACTTCAGGATGCGGGTGTAGCCGCCCGGACGGGTGGCGTAGCGCGGGCCCAGTTCGGTGAAGAGCTTGGTGACCATGTCGCGGTCGCGCAGGCGGGCGAAAGCCAGGCGGCGGTTGGCAACGGTGTCCTTCTTGGCCAGCGTGATCAGCGGCTCGACAACCTTGCGCAGTTCCTTGGCCTTGGGCACGGTGGTCTTGATCAGCTCGTGCTGGAACAGCGAGTTGGACATGTTGCGCAGCATCGCGAGACGGTGCGACGAGGTGCGGTTCAGTTTCCGCAGACCATGACGGTGACGCATGATGATTCCTTTCAGTTAAGTGTTTGACCAGCTCTTCTATCGTCCGATGCGGCTGGACGCGGGCCGGTAGTCATACGAGCCCCGGCCGAAGCCAGGGCGGTTACCGCGGTGCGGGACCAGTGCCCCGCGCCACAATTACTTCTCCAGACCTGCGGGCGGCCAGTTCTCGAGCTTCATGCCGAGGGTCAGGCCACGCGAGGCGAGGACTTCCTTGATCTCGTTGAGCGACTTGCGACCCAGGTTCGGGGTCTTAAGCAGTTCGTTCTCGGTACGCTGGATCAGGTCGCCGATGTAGTAGATGTTTTCGGCCTTCAGGCAGTTGGCCGAACGCACCGTCAGCTCCAGGTCGTCGACCGGGCGCAGCAGGATCGGATCGATCTGCGGCGTGCGGCTCGATGCAGCCTCGGCTGCCGACTCGGTGCCTTCCAGCGCGGCGAACACGGACAGCTGGTCGACCAGGATGCGGGCCGACTGGCGGATCGCTTCCTCGGGCGAGATCACGCCGTCGGTCTCGATGTTCATCACCAGCTTGTCCAGGTCGGTACGCTGTTCCACGCGAGCGGATTCAACCGCGTACGAGACGCGGCGCACCGGCGAGAACGAAGCGTCCAGCACGATGCGGCCGATGACCTTGCCCGACTCGTCGCCGAACTTGCGCACGTTGCCCGGCACATAGCCGCGGCCTTGCTCGACCTTGATCTGCATGTCCAGCTTGCCGCCGGCCGACAGATGGGCAATGACGTGGTTCGGGTTGATGATCTCGACGTCGTGCGGCAGCTCGATATCGGCAGCCGTGACCACGCCTTCGCCATCCTTGCGCAGCGACACCGTGACTTCGTCGCGGTTGTGCAGCTTGAACACCACGCCCTTCAGATTGAGCAGCAGGTTGACGACGTCTTCCTGCACGCCATCGATGGTGGAATACTCGTGGACCACCCCAGCGATCGTGACTTCGGTCGGTGCATAACCGACCATCGACGACAGCAGCACGCGACGCAGGGCGTTACCGAGCGTATGGCCGTAGCCGCGCTCGAACGGCTCCATCACGACTTTGGCGTGATGGTCGCCCAGAGGCTCGACGGCGATGATTTTTGGCTTGAGGAGTGCTGTTTGCATTAGGTTGTCCTTTTCAATACCCTCGGCTCGTTACACCGATAAGGCTGACGTTTGGAACCTGAAAATCCCATCGTGAGATGGGCGAAGCCCGACCGCGCGTACAGCGCGTCGGGCTGAAAGGGAAGCTTTGCGGCGAACGCAAGCTCTGGGCCGTTCCGCTCGCGTGATTAACGCGAGTACAGTTCGACGATCAGGCTTTCGTTGATGTCGCCCGAGATATCGGCGCGATCCGGCACTTGCTTGAAGGTGCCTTCGAATTTCTTCGAGTCCACGGCCACCCAGGTCGGGAAACCCGACTGCTCGGCCAGCGACAGCGATTCAGCGATACGGACTTGCTTCTTCGACTGTTCGCGGATGGTGACGACGTCGCCAGACTTGATCTGGGCCGACGGCACGTTCAGGGTCTGACCGTTCACCAGGATCGCCTTGTGCGACACCAGCTGGCGCGCTTCAGCGCGGGTCGAGCCAAAGCCCATGCGGTACACGACGTTGTCCAGGCGCGATTCCAGCAGTTGCAGCAGGTTTTCGCCGGTGTTGCCCTTGCGGCGGTCGGCTTCGGCGAAGTAGCGGCGGAACTGGCGCTCGAGCACACCGTAGATGCGCTTGACCTTCTGCTTTTCACGCAGCTGGTTGCCGTAGTCGGAGGTGCGGGCACCCGAGGTGCGGCCGTGCTGGCCGGGCTTGCTGTCCAGCTTGCACTTGTCGGCGAGCGAGCGGCGTGCGCTCTTCAGGAACAGATCGGTGCCTTCACGGCGGGAAAGTTTGGCCTTCGGGCCGGTATAACGTGCCACGTTGTCTTCCTTTGATCGATCGCGGCGCCTTCTAGACGCGCCGCGAGTCCGTCAACGCAGTACTTCCGCAGTGCATTTCTGCACCCGGGAGACCGTGACGGACGGTGGGCTTATTAAGCGCGCCCCGTTGCCGGGTACGACACTGCAAGCATTTACGGTGCGCCGGCATGGGAATGTGCCGTAAGAGACATTCCCTCGACGCAAAACGAAAACCTGCCGCATTAAAATGCAGCAGGTCAACGCGCGATACTACCATATCCGAAACCGGCAGGTAAACCCACCGGGCCCGGACACACCAACGCTCAGATGCGGCGGCGCTTCGGCGGACGGCAGCCGTTGTGCGGAATCGGCGTGACGTCTTCGATGATCGCGATCTTGATGCCCAGCGCGTTCAGCGCGCGGACAGCCGATTCACGACCCGGGCCGGGGCCCTTGATGCGCACTTCCAGGTTCTTGATGCCCTGGTCTTGCGCCACGCGGCCGGCGTTCTCGGCAGCAACCTGGGCAGCGAACGGGGTCGACTTGCGCGAACCCTTGAAGCCCTGGCCACCGGCGGTCGCCCACGACAGGGCGTTGCCCTGACGGTCGGTGATCGTGATGATGGTGTTGTTGAACGAGGCGTGGACGTGCGCAATGCCGTCGGCAACGTTCTTCTTGACCTTTTTACGCGCGCGAGCGGCGTTATTCGGACCTTTTGCCATTAGTTTCTTCCTCTGCCTTCGGCTTTACTTCTTCAGAGCCACGCCGGCCTTGCGCGGACCCTTGCGGGTGCGGGCATTGGTCCGGGTACGCTGACCGCGCATGGGCAGGCCCTTGCGGTGACGCATGCCACGATAGCAACCAAGGTCCATCAGACGCTTGATGTTCATCGTGGTTTCACGACGCAGGTCACCCTCGACCGTGACCTTGCCCACTTCGTCACGAAGCTTTTCCAGGTCGGCGTCGGTCAGATCCTTGACCTTCTTGTCAAACGGTACACCGGTGGCCTCGCAAATCTTGCGAGCGCGCGAGCGGCCGACACCATAAATGGCCGTCAGGCCGATTTCGGTGTGCTTGTGGTTCGGGATGTTAACCCCTGCGATACGTGCCATTCGTCAATCCTCTTTCCGATTAGCCTTGGCGTTGCTTGTGGCGGGGATCCGACGAGCAGATCACGCGCACGACACCGTTGCGCTTGATGATTTTGCAGTTGCGGCAAATGCGCTTAACAGAAGCCAGCACTTTCATAATTTTCCTCTTCCTTCAATTCCTGTTCGCTCACTTCGTCCGGAAGACGATTCGTGCGCGCGACAGATCATATGGGGTCAGCTCGACTGTCACCTTGTCACCCGGAAGAATCCGGATGTAGTTCATTCGCATCTTGCCGGAGATATGACCCAGTACTACATGGCCATTCTCCAGCTTGACCCGGAACGTCGCATTGGGCAGGTTTTCCAGGACCTCCCCGTGCATCTGGATGACGTCGTCTTTTGCCATACCTAGCCTGTACCGATCCGAAGTCAGCGCAAGGTCAGATTGCCCTTGAAATTCGCCTTCTTCAGCAGCGACTCATATTGCTGCGACATCACGTAAGACTGAACCTGAGCCATGAAGTCCATCGTGACGACCACGATGATCAGCAGCGAGGTTCCGCCAAAGTAGAACGGAACGTTCCACCGCAGCACCAGGAATTCCGGCAACAGGCAGACCAGTGTGATATAGACCGCACCAGCCAGCGTCAGGCGCACCAGAATCTTGTCGATATAGCGCGTCGTCTGCTCGCCCGGACGAATGCCCGGAATGAAGGCACCGCTTTTCTTCAGGTTGTCTGCCACTTCACGGCTGTTGTACACCAGGGCCGTATAGAAGAAGCAGAAAAATACAATCGCAGCAGCGTACAGCAGGATGTAGACCGGCTGGCCCGGCGACAGCGTGGCAGCCAGGTCCTTGATGAACCCGCCAACCGCACCCGTCGAGTCAGACGTGAACCAGCCCGCGATCGTCGCCGGGAACAGGATGATCGACGATGCGAAGATCGGCGGAATCACCCCTGCCATGTTCAGCTTCAGCGGCAGGTGCGACGACTGGCCGCCGTACACCTTGTTGCCGACCTGACGCTTGGCATAGTTCACCAGGATCTTGCGCTGGCCCCGCTCGACGAACACCACGGCGAAGGTCACACCAATCACGATCGCCACGATGAAGATCGCCGCGATGATGCTCATGGAACCCGTGCGGACCAGTTCGAACAGTCCGCCGATCGCGTTGGGCAGGCCCGCCGCGATACCGCCAAAGATGATGATCGAGATGCCGTTGCCCAGACCACGCTCGGTGATCTGCTCACCCAGCCACATCAGGAACATCGTGCCGGTCACCAGCGTGATCACTGCCGTGGCCCGGAACATCAGGCCCGGATCCAGCACCAGCCCAGGCTGCGACTCCAGCGCCACCGCAATCGACAGCGCCTGGAACGTGGCCAGGACCACCGTGCCGTAGCGCGTGTACTGCGTGATCTTGCGTTGCCCTGCCTGCCCTTCCTTCTTCAACGTTTCCAGCTGCGGCAGCACGATCGTCAGCAATTGCATGATGATCGACGCCGAGATGTACGGCATGATGCCGAGCGCGAAGACGGTAAAGCGCGACAGCGCCCCGCCCGAGAACAGGTTGAACATCCCGAGGATGCCACCCGACTGACTCTGGAAAAGCTTCGCAAGCTGCTCCGGATCTATACCGGGCACCGGAATATGAGCGCCGATGCGGTACACGATCAGGGCCAGCACCAGGAACATCAGCCGGCGCTTGAGGTCGCCGTACTTCGCCGTGTTCCTGGCTTGCGCGCTTGCATTGGGTTTCGCCGTGGCCAAACGATGCTCCGACTATTACTGCCTATGCTGCGATGAATGCCTATCAGGCTGCGATCTGGCCGCCGGCGGCTTCGATCGCGGCCTTGGCGCCAGCGGTGGCGCCCAGACCCTTGATCGTCACCTTGCGGGTCAGTTCGCCAGCCTTGATGACCTTGGCGCTCTTGACCAGCTCGCCCACCAGGCCAGCTTGCTTCAGGACCAGCAGGTCGACTTCGGCCGCTTCCAGGCGCTCGATGTCACGCAGCGTGACTTCGGCGTTGAACGCCTTGGTCAGCGAGGTGAAGCCGCGCTTGGGCAGACGACGATACAGCGGCATTTGACCGCCTTCGAAGCCCACCTTGTGGAAGCCGCCCGAACGCGACTTCTGACCCTTGTGGCCGCGACCGGCAGTCTTGCCCAGGCCGGAGCCGATACCGCGACCGACGCGACGCTTGGCGTGCTTCGAACCGGCGGCCGGTTTCAGGTTGTTCAGTTGCATCTTGCTCTCCGAGTTCCCGGTATCAGGCCAGAACCTTGACCAGGTACGAGACCTTGTTGATCATGCCGCGCACAGCGGGCGTGTCCTGCAGCTCCGACACCGAGTTGATGCGGCGCAGGCCCAGGCCACGAACAGTGGCGCGATGATCCTCGCGCGTGCCGATCAGGCTGCGCACGAGTTGCACTTTTACGGTTTTCTGCGACATTGCGTTCACCTTAACCCAGGATGTCTTCGACCGACTTGCCACGCTTGGCGGCGATTTCGCCCGGCGTGCTCATCTTCTGAAGGCCGTCCAGCGTGGCGCGAACCATGTTGTACGGGTTGGTGGAGCCGTGCGACTTGGTCACCACGTTGGTGACGCCCATCACTTCGAAGATCGCGCGCATCGGGCCGCCGGCGATCACGCCGGTACCTTCCTTGGCGGGCATCATCAGCACCTTGGCGGCGCCGTGCTTGCCAACGACTTCGTGTTGCAGCGTGCCGTTCTTCAGCGAGACCTTGACCATCTTGCGACGGGCTTCGTCCATTGCCTTCTGAACAGCAACCGGCACTTCCTTAGCCTTGCCCTTGCCCATGCCGATGCGGCCATCGCCGTCACCAACCACGGTCAGCGCAGCGAAACCGAGAATCCGGCCACCCTTCACCACCTTGGTGACGCGGTTGACCGAGATCATCTTCTCGCGGAGGCCGTCGTCGCGTTCGTCCTGTTGGACTTTTGCTTGCATCTTTGCCATGACGTATCTCTCTCTATGCGCTTAGAACTTCAGGCCGGCTTCGCGGGCGGCGTCTGCCAGGGCCTTGACGCGGCCATGGAAACGGAAGCCGGCGCGATCGAACGCGACAGTTTCCACGCCGGCAGCCTTCGCCTTCTCGGCGATGCGCTTGCCAACCACGGTGGCGGCAGCGGCGGTAGCGCCCTTGCCATCCAGTTCCTTGCGCACTTCCACCTCGGCGGTCGACGCGGAAGCCAGCACCTTGGTGCCGCACTCCGAGAAAACCTGGGCGTAAATATGCGAATTCGTACGGAACACGGTCAGACGATTGACTTTCATCTCCGCGATCTTGGCGCGGGTCTGACGTGCACGGCGCAAACGAGCGTCTTTCTTGTTCATCATTGCACCCCTTACTTCTTCTTGGTTTCCTTCAGGATGACGCGCTCGTCCGAGTAACGCACACCCTTGCCCTTGTAGGGCTCAGGCGGGCGGTACGCGCGGACTTCCGCGGCAACCTGACCGACTTTCTGCTTGTCCGCACCCTTGATGATGATCTCGGTCTGCGTCGGCGTTTCCGCCTTCACGCCTTCCGGCATCTCATGGATCACGTCGTGCGAGAAACCAAGCTGGAGCTTCAGCGCAGCGCCTTGCAGCTGGGCACGATAGCCCACGCCGACGAGGTTCAGCTTGCGCTCGAAACCGGTGGTTACGCCCTTGACCATGTTGGCCACCAGAGCACGCATGGTGCCCTGCAGAGCGTTTGCTTCACGCGATTCGTCAGCCGGGCTGAAGGTCAGCGTGTCGTTCTCGACATTGACCTTGACCAGGCTGTGAATCGGCTGCGACAGCGTACCGAGCGGGCCCTTTACGGAGAGCACGCCAGCCGCCACGTTCACTTCCGCGCCCTTGGGGAGCGCGATGGGAGCCTTACCTACACGGGACATGGTTCTCTCCTTAAGCGACGTAGCAGAGAACTTCGCCGCCCACGCCAGTGGCGCGAGCCTTGCGGTCGGTCATCAGACCCTGCGGGGTCGAAATGATCGCCACACCCAGGCCGTTCATCACTTGCGGGATGTCGCTGCGGCCCTTGTACACGCGCAAGCCGGGCTTCGAGACGCGCTCAATGCGCTCGATGACCGGACGGCCGGCGTAGTACTTGAGACCGATGCTCAGTTGTGCCTTGCCGCCATCTTCCTGGACGGCGTAGTCGTCGATGTAGCCTTCGTCCTTCAGGACCTTGGCGATTGCCACTTTCAGCTTCGACGACGGCATGACAACCGACGCTTTCTGCACGCCCTGGGCGTTGCGGATGCGCGTCAGCATATCGGCGATAGGATCGCTCATGCTCATACTGTTTCTCCTGTAGCCTGTGCGTAATTACCAGCTGGCTTTCGTCAGACCCGGGATTTCGCCCTTGAAGGCGATTTCGCGGATCTTGTTACGCGCCAGGCCAAACTTGCGGAAGGTACCGCGGGGACGACCGGTGATCGCGCAGCGGTTACGCTGGCGAGTCGGGTTCGCGTTGCGCGGGAGCTGTTGCAGCTCGAGACGCGCGCTGTAACGCTCTTCTTCCGACTTCTCTTGGTCGTCGATAATGGCCTTGAGGTTGGCGCGCTTGGCGGCATACTTCGCCACCAGCTTGGCGCGCTTCTTCTCACGTTCAATCAGAGCCAGTTTAGCCACGGTTACCCCTTAATTGCGGAACGGGAACTTGAACGCACCGAGGAGTGCCTTGGCTTCCTCGTCGTTCTTTGCCGTCGTCGTGATGCTGATGTTCAGACCACGCAGTGCGTCGATCTTGTCGTACTCGATTTCGGGGAAAATGATCTGCTCTTTCACACCGATGTTGTAGTTGCCACGACCGTCGAACGACCGGCCCGACACACCACGGAAGTCACGCACGCGCGGCAGGGCCACGGTAACGAAACGATCGAGGAATTCGAACATGCGCTCGCCGCGCAGGGTCACCATCGCCCCGATGGGGTAGCCCTGGCGAATCTTGAAGCCGGCGATAGCCTTCTTGGCCTTCGTCACGACCGGCTTCTGACCGGCGATCTTGGTCAGGTCGCCGACGGCGTTCTCAATGATCTTCTTGTCATTGATGGCTTCGCCAAGACCCATGTTCAGGGTGATCTTGGTGATGCGCGGCACTTCCATGACCGACTTGTAGCCGAACTGTTCGATCAGCTTCGGCACAACCTGTTCTTTGTAAAACTCTTGCAGACGTGCTGCCATGCTCAACTCCTATACGTGCCCAGAATCAAGCTGCCACGACGGCGCCGGTGGTCTTCAGCACGCGCACGCGCTTGCCGTCTTCCACCTTGATGCCGACGCGCGACGGCTTGCCATTGGCATCCACGAGCGCAACGTTGGAAATATGCAGGGGCATGACCTTGTCGACCACACCACCGGTAGTGCCCAGCATCGGGTTCGGGCGGGCATGCTTCTTGGCGATGTTCACGCCTTGCACCGCAACCTTGTCGCCCAGGACGGCTTGCACGGTACCGCGCTTGCCCTTGTCCTTGCCGGTCAGCACAATGACTTCGTCGCCTTTGCGAATCTTGTTCATGGCGGCTCCTTACAGCACTTCCGGAGCGAGCGACACGATCTTCATGAAGCGCTCGGTACGGAGTTCACGAGTCACCGGCCCGAAGATACGGGTGCCGATCGGCTCGAGCTTGTTGTTCAGCAGGACGGCGGCGTTGCCGTCGAACTTGATCAGCGAACCGTCAGCGCGGCGCACGCCCTTGGCGGTACGCACGACGACGGCGTTGTAGATGTCGCCCTTCTTCACGCGACCGCGCGGCGCTGCGTCCTTGACGGTCACCTTGATGATGTCGCCAACGCTTGCGTAGCGGCGCTTGGAGCCACCCAGCACCTTGATGCACAGCACTTCGCGCGCACCAGTGTTATCGGCTACTTCGAGCCGGCTTTCTGTCTGAATCATGGTGTTTGTCTTCCCAACTTAATCCGTCAGGTGCAAAAAGCGCCCATCGGTCAGTCTTGGTCCCGTCGGCCCCGGCATTGCGCCAGCTCCGTATGGGTTGATCAACTTTGAAGTCGGTAGGAACCAGGCGATCTCAACAACTTGCTGAGGCCGCTCGGCCCTGGCTCGCTTCACAGGCCCGCCCGGGTGGTACTGCAAAGGCGAACGCAACAAAGCGGAAGTCCAGGATTATAGCTACATAATCCTGGACTTGCAAGTCAAGCTAAGAACTGTTGTTCTTAGATGACGCGTGCAGCCTCTACCAGCCGGGAAACCACCCAGGACTTGGTCCGCGACAGCGGACGGCCTTCCTGGATCTCGACCTTGTCGCCTTCCTTGTACTGGTTGGCTTCGTCGTGTGCGTGGTACTTCTTGGAACGCAGCACGTACTTGCCGTACAGAGGATGCTTGACGCGGTTTTCCACCAAGACCGTAACGGTCTTGTCCATCTTGTCGCTCACGACACGGCCGACCAGGGTACGGCGAAGCGACTTTTCCGTTTGTGCAGCTTCAGTCATTTCGCGTTTGCCTTTTGAGTCAGCACGGTTTGCACACGCGCGATGTCCTTGCGAACCTTCTTCAGCTGGCTGGTGTTCTGCAGCTGTTGGGTCGCCTTTTGCATGCGCAGGCTAAATTGGGCCTTCAGCAGCTCGGAGAGCTCCTGGTTCAGCCCGGCGGCGTCCTTGCCGCGAAGTTCGGATGCTTTCATCCCTGCTCTCCTTACGTCCCGACCTGGCGCACCACGAAATTGGTGGCGATCGGCAGCTTGGCGGCTGCGAGGCGGAACGCCCCACGCGCCAGGTCTTCGGTCACGCCGTCCATTTCGTACAGCATCTTACCCGGCTGGATTTCAGCCACGTAGTACTCCGGATTGCCCTTACCGTTACCCATACGGACTTCGGCAGGCTTCTTCGAGATCGGCTTGTCCGGGAAAATCCGGATCCAGATGCGGCCGCCACGCTTGATGTGGCGGGTCATCGCACGACGTGCCGACTCGATCTGACGAGCGGTCAGGCGGCCACGGCCCATGGCCTTCAGGCCGAATTCGCCGAAAGACACGGCGTTACCACGGGTAGCCTTACCCGTGTTGCGGCCCTTCTGCTCCTTGCGGTATTTTCTGCGCTTAGGTTGCAGCATCGTTATTCTCCACTCTTCGCATCGCCAGGCGCACCGCGGCGACCGGCACCTGCACCGGCGCCACCGCGACGGTTGCCACCCGGGCGGCCTTCGCCTTCACGGCGGCGGCCTTCCGGACGACCCGGGCGACGACGACGGTCGTCTTGCGGCTCTTCCACCACCGGCGCGTCATTGCGGCCGAGGTGATCACCCTTGTAGACCCACACCTTGACACCGATGATGCCGTAGGTGGTTTCTGCTTCGGAGAAGCCGTAGTCGATGTCGGCGCGCAGGGTGTGCAGGGGCACACGGCCTTCGCGGTACCACTCGGTACGTGCGATTTCGATACCGTTCAGACGGCCGGCGCTCATGATCTTGATACCCTGGGCGCCCAGGCGCATCGCGTTCTGCATGGCGCGCTTCATGGCGCGGCGGAACATGATGCGGCGCTCGAGCTGCTGGGTGATCGAGTCGGCGATCAGCTGAGCATCGGTTTCCGGCTTGCGGATTTCCTCGATGTTCACGTGCACGGGCACGCCCATGCGACGCTGCAGTTCAGCCTTGAGCAGTTCGATGTCCTCACCCTTCTTGCCGATCACCACGCCCGGACGCGAGCTGTAAATGGTGATGCGTGCATTGCGGGCGGGGCGCTCGATCACGACGCGGCCAACCGATGCGTTCTTCAGCTTCTTCTTCAGGAAGTCTCGAACTTCGATGTCTTCCTTCAGCATGCCGGCGAACTTCGTGTTGCTGGCGTACCAGCGCGAAGCCCAGTTACGGCTGACAGCCAGGCGGAAGCCAGTCGGATGAATCTTCTGTCCCATCGTGACTCCTTAGTTGCCGAGCGTCACAGTGATGTGACAGGTTTGTTTCTCGATGCGGTTGCCGCGACCCTTTGCCCGTGCGGTGAAGCGCTTGAGCGAGGTTGCCTTGTCGACGAAGATCGATTTGACCTTCAGTTCGTCGATGTCGGCGCCTTCGTTGTGCTCAGCGTTGGCGATGGCCGATTCGACCACCTTCTTCACGATCCCGGCAGCCTTTTTCGGGCTGAACTGCAGGACATTGAGCGCGCGCTCGATCGGCAGACCACGGATCTGGTCAGCGACCAGGCGCGTCTTCTGGGCGGAGATGCGGGCACCGCGATGAATCGCTTTCACTTCCATGATGGCACCTTACCTCTTCGCTTTCTTGTCAGCCGCGTGGCCCTTGAACGTGCGGGTAATCGCAAATTCACCGAGCTTGTGGCCAACCATGTTTTCCGTAACGTACACCGGCACGTGTTGACGGCCGTTGTGCACGGCGATCGTCAGGCCAATGAACTCCGGCAGAATGGTCGAGCGACGCGACCAAGTCTTGATGGGCTTCTTGTCCTTGCCGCTCGAGGCGACTTCCACCTTCTTCAGCAGGTGGGCGTCGCAGAACGGACCCTTTTTAGCGGAACGAGTCATATCTTTAGCTCCTACCTACCGATTAACGCTTGTGGCGCTTCTGGACGATCATGCTGTCCGTGCGCTTGTTGCTGCGGGTACGGTAACCCTTGGCCGGGGTACCCCACGGCGAAACCGGATCGCGACCAGCGGCGGTCTTGCCTTCACCACCACCGTGCGGGTGATCCACCGGGTTCATCACGACACCACGCACCGTCGGGCGGATACCGCGCCAGCGGGTGGCACCGGCCTTGCCGATGACGCGCAGGCTGTGCTCTTCGTTGCCCACTTCACCGATGGTGGCGCGGCACTCGATGTGCACGCGACGCACTTCACCGGAGCGCAGGCGAACCTGGGCGTACAGGCCTTCACGAGCCAGCAGCACGGCGGAACCGCCGGCGGCACGTGCGATCTGCGAACCCTTGCCAGGCAGCATTTCCACGTTGTTGATCGTGGTACCGACCGGAATGTTGCGGATCGGCAGGTTGTTACCGGCCTTGATCGGCGCTTCCGAGCCGTTCATCAGCGGCTGGCCGGCAACCATGCCCTTGGTGGCGATGATGTAGCGGCGCTCGCCGTCGGCGAACAGCACCAGCGCGATATTGGCGCTGCGGTTCGGATCGTATTCCAGGCGCTCGACCTTGGCGGGGATGCCGTCCTTGTCGTTGCGCTTGAAGTCGACCACGCGGTAGTGGTGCTTATGACCACCGCCCTTGTGGCGGGTGGTGATATGACCATTGTTGTTACGGCCCGACTTCTGGAATTGCTTTTCCAGCAGCGGAGCGTGCGGGGCGCCCTTGTGAAGGTCTTTGTTGACCACCTTCACCATCGAGCGACGACCCGGGGAAGTCGGCTTGGTCTTGACGAGTGCCATGATTACTTGGCCTCCGCTTCAAAATTGATTTCCTGACCCGGCTTCAGCGAAACGTAGGCCTTCTTCACGTGGTTGCGACGCCCCATGAAACGGCCAAAACGCTTCTGCTTGCCCTTCTGGTTCAGGATCTGAACGGACTGCACCTCGACCTTGAACAGCAGTTCGACGGCGGCCTTCACTTCTGCCTTGTTGGCATCGCGGGCCACTTCGAACACGACTTGTTCATTCTTGTCGGCGACCAGGGTTGCCTTTTCGGAAACCACCGGCGCGAGCAGCACCTGCATCAAACGATGATCGTTCTTGGCTACTTGCGTCATTTCAGCAACTCCTCGATCTGCGCGACGGCTGCCTTGGTCACCAGCACCTTCTTGTAGTGCACGAGCGACAGCGGATCAGCCTGGCGCGGCTCGACAACTGCCACGTGCGGCAGGTTGCGCGAAGCCAGGTAGAGGTTTTCGTCGAGGCTGTCGGTGATGATCAGCACCGAGTCCAGGCCCATGGCCTTGAACTTGTCGGCCAAGAGCTTGGTCTTGGGCGCGTCGACAGTGAAACCGTCCACCACGTTGATACGACCTTCACGTGCGAGCTGCGAGTAAATCGAGCGCATGCCGGCACGGAACATCTTCTTGTTGACCTTCTGGGTGAAGTTCTCTTCCGGCGAATTCGGGAAGATACGGCCGCCCCCGCGCCACAGCGGCGAGGAAGACATACCGGCACGAGCACGGCCCGTACCCTTCTGGCGCCACGGCTTCTTGGTCGTGTGCTTGACCTCTTCACGATCCTTCTGCTTACGGTTACCGCTGCGAGCGTTGGCCTGGTAAGCGACGACGATCTGGTGAACGAGGGCTTCGTTGTAGTCACGGCCGAACACTTCGGGCGAAGCGTCAACGCCTGCGCCGATCTGGCCATTGTCCTGGAGGAGCTTGAGTTCCATTACATGCGCTCCTTAAGCTTTGGCTTTGGCCTTGACGGCCGGGGTGACGATGACCTTGCCGCCCTTGGAGCCGGGAATGGCACCCTTGACCAGCAGCAGCTTGCGCTCTGCGTCGATCTTGGCGATTTCCAGGTTCTGCACGGTGCGGGTGACATCGCCCAGGTGACCGGTCATGCGCTTGCCCGGGAACACGCGGCCCGGATCCTGCGCCATACCGATCGAGCCCGGCACGTTGTGCGAGCGCGAGTTACCGTGGGTGGCACGGCCGGAGGCGAAGTGATAACGCTTGATGGTACCGGCGTAGCCCTTACCGATCGACACGCCCTGCACGTCGATCTTCTGACCGACTTCGAACAGGTCGACCGACAGCGAACCGCCAGCTTGCAGTTCGGCAGCCTTGGCTGCATCGATACGGAATTCGCGGATGATTTCGCCGGCTTCCACGCCGGCTTTGGCGAGATGACCCGCCAGCGGCTTGGTAACGCGGCTTGCGCGTCGTGCGCCGAAGGTGACTTGAACCGCGGTATAACCGTCGGTCTCGTCCG
This sequence comes from Cupriavidus sp. SK-4, assembly GCF_000611125.1. NCBI lineage: Bacteria > Pseudomonadati > Pseudomonadota > Betaproteobacteria > Burkholderiales > Burkholderiaceae > Cupriavidus > Cupriavidus sp. SK-4. The sequence goes on along the minus strand of NZ_JFJW01000047.1, from coordinate 8,153 downwards.
TCTTGATTTGCGTCACGCGGTTGTCGCCGACCTCGACCACGGTAACGGGAATCGAATCACCGTCGTCCGTGAAAATACGGGTCATGCCAACCTTGCGACCTACAAGGCCAAGGCTCATGGTTTGCTCCATTCCCAGCTGCGATTGGCCGGGGCTGATTGATACACGAAAACTGTGTTTGCTGTGGGCCTGCGCTAAAGAAGACTGCGCGCGGCCAAAGTGGCCAGCCCACTACCCGAGGAAACGGGTAGCCTTACACTATATCGCAGCAGCTTGGGAAGGGCAATATGAATTGCGGATTTCCCTGCAATGTTGTAGGCAGGGAGACCGCAGTAGTGGCGCTTGCGTGGCTTGCAGTGTGGTGCGGAGGCGACGGGAGTGCATGGAAGCTGCGCATGGCGCACTCGCCTGCGCTTGCTCAGGCGGCAATGCGCACGAAATCGCCGCCATAGAATACCAGGGGCTCGCCGTCCCCCGCCTCGAACCCCTCGACCGCGCCAACGATCAGCAGATGGTCGCCAACCGGGTCGGCACGCTCGACGCGACAGGCCAGCGTCGCCAGGGCCTCGTCAAGATAGGGCACGCCGCGCTCGCAACGCCGGTGGGCGACACCGGCGAACTTGTCCGCCGAAGGCATGGCGAAGCGGCGGGCCAGTTGGCCATGCCCCGCGCGCAGGATGCTAACGCCGAAATGCGCGCCCGGCGCAAAGAGGCCCGCATTCGGCGAGTGCAGCGCCAGGCTCCACAAGATCAGCGGCGGCGCCAGCGACAGCGAGGCGAACGAGTTCACGGTCAGGCCGACGGGCCGGTCCTGCGCTCCGCAGGCGCCAATGACGGCCACGCCGGTGGCATAGCGGCCGCAAACCCGGCGCAGCTCGCGCGGATCATGGACGGAAGTAGCGGGCGTGGCGGCGTGCATGTCAGGCGGCCTCGGCGACGTACTGGTTGATCAGCTGGTCGCAGGCCTGCGGATCCAGCCACCACGGGAAGTAGTCCGGCGGATTGTCGAAGCCGTTGGCGATGCGCGCGGCCAGTGCCGGCGCCTGGCCCGCGGCGCCCAGCAGCGCCAGGATATGCGGCGGCGGCGGGGTCAGCAGCGAGTTGGTCCACGCCACCACGTCGCCCGCGTATTGCCAGTACTGGTCAAAGGTGCGCTCCATCCAGGCTTGGTCGAAGGGCTGGTCGCCGCGTGCCAGGATCGCATCGAGATAGACCTTGCAGCATTTGGCGGCGTTGTTCGAGCCCTGCCCCGTGATCGGGTCGTTGACCACCACGGCATCGGCCATGCCGAACACCAGCCGCCCGGACGGCAGTGTCAGCACCGGCTTGCGCACCGTTGGCGCGAAGCGCCCGGCAAGGATGCCGTTGTCGTCGGTCAGCGCCACCCGCTCGCAGCGCTCGGCCTCCCATGGCAGGTAGGTCTGCAGGATGCGCAGGCTTTCGGCCAGGTGCTGCGCCGGAGTGCGCGCCTCGGCCCAGCGGTCCATCGGGCCGCCCGGGATGCCTTCGAACACCATGATCTCGCACGGCCCGGACAGCGTCAGCGCGGGGAAGACGAAGTATTCGCCCACGCCCGGGATCAGGTTGAAGCAAACCCGCGAGAACGGCGTGCGCGGCTCCATGCCGGTCACATAGGTCAGCGCCAGCGCGCGCTGCGGCTTGTCGAAAGGGCTGCGGGAGGCATCGCGCTCGAAGCGGCTGACGATCTCGCCCTTGCCAGCGGCCAGCAGAACGAGGTCATGCTCGCGGGTCAGGTCCTCCAGCTCGTCCAGGCCGACATCTGCGATGCGCAGGTCGCCGCCGCGTGCAACGAAGGCCTCCATCCACGCCGGCATCTTCAGGCGCTGGTCCACCGCCTGCGCCGGGCGGTCCAGCGGCGCGGCCCAGTCGATCGCGCGGGCACCGGCCTGCTCGGGATGTGGCACGGCCAGGCCGATGCCTTCCACCGGCGGGCAGGCATCGTCCCACCAGTTCAGCCCGAGCTCGCGCTCGGTCTGCAGCGCGCGGTCGAACATGCACTGGCTGGACATGACTTTGCCGCCGCGGATCTGCTCGGGTGTCCGGTTGGACAGCAGCGTGACCCGGTAGCCATTGGCTTGAAGCCCGAGGGCCATTTGCAGGCCCGACTGGCCGGCTCCGACGATGGCGATGCGTTGGCTCATGACGTTTTCTCCTGAAGGGTCCTTCGGCGGCGTTCAGCCGGCCAGCTTGCCGATGGCGGGCACGTTCTGCTCCGGCCCCATGGCGGAATAGCCGCCGTCGACGGCATAGTCGGCGCCGGTGACGAAGCTGGCATGGTCGGAACAGAGGAATAGCACCACCTGGGCCACCTCATCGGGCTCGCCAACGCGGCCCAGCAGGTGAAACGGCGCGGCCACGGCATCGGTGCGGGCGCGGTTGCCGCCGCTGACCTCGTCCATCAGCCGGCACCAGGTCCAGCCCGGCGATACCGCATTGACGCGGATGCGGTCCGGCGCCAGGTCCATCGCCATGCTGCGCGTCAGCTGCGCGATGGCGGCTTTCGACACCGGGTAGAGCCAGCGCCCGGTCTGCGCCACGTTGGCCGAGATACTGGTGAAATTGACGATCGCGCCGCCGCCGCGCGCCCGCATGTGCGGGTGCACCGCCTGCGCCAGCATCACGCCCGACACCACGTTGACGTCGAGCGCCGCCAGCCAGTCGGCACGATTCGAGCGGAAGCCGTCATCGAGATAGGTGCAGGCCAGGTTGACCAGGCAGTCCACGCCGCCAAAGCGCTGCACCACCTGCGCCACGGCATCGCGGACCTGCTCGTCACGCGTGATGTCGGTGGCGATGAACAGCGCGTTCGCTCCCAGCGCCGCGGCCACGCGCTCGCCGTTGGCGGCATCGATATCGAAGATCGCCACGCGCGCGCCGGCCTCGACAAAGGCTCGGGCCACGCCGGCGCCGATCAGCGTGGCGCCGCCGGTGACAATGGCCACCTTGCCCTGCAGTCCTTTCATACTTGTCTCCTGTGCCGGCAATAGCCGGCGATGGTTGCGGGCGGGCCTCTGCGGGCCCGTTCCGGATCTATGCCGCGCGCCGCCTACTTGCCTTCGCTCTGCTGCCAGCGCGCCATCAGCGTGTTCGACGGCAGGGTCTCGTCCAGCAGCTTGCGCGCGGTCTCCACGCCCGCCACCGGCAAACCCGCCGGATCCAGCTTGCCGATCTGTACCAGCACGCTGGCCTGGTCCCAGTAGATATGCTCGTGGTACAGCTTGTCGCCGCGGAACTTGACGATGGCGATCAGCGGGATCTCCACGCGCTTGCCGGTGGGCGGCACGCCGGGCAGCATCCAGTCGATCTCGCAGGTATGCGTGAAGCAGAACAGCATCTCGTCGACGATCTGCGTGGCCCCGACCGTGCGCGACAGCGGGATCAGCGTGGTGTCGGGCGGATTGCTGTGCACGAAATGGTGCTGGTAGAAGCGCCGCAGCTGCGCGTAGCCGACGCCGCCGGTCATGGTCGGGATATGGTTCACATAGGGCTGCGGCACCATCGTCGCCATGGTGGCGTCGACATCGCGGGTGGCGAATTCATACTCGCAGTGCTTGTCCCACAGCGCGGAGAAATCGTAGTGCGGCCCCATCTCGCCGCGCAGCGCAGCGATCGAGCGCTGGTGCGCCATCAGCGCCGAGGGCTTGTCGAAGTGCTCGCCGCCCGTGCGTGCAAAGGCATGGTCGACGCCGGCGTAGACGTAGACCTCGATGTTCTCGCGCCCGGCCAGGGCTTCGCGGATCGCAGCCTGGGCCTGCGGCGGGCAGAATCCGTCTTTCTCGGCGATATGCAGCACCAGGCGGCCGCGCACGTTGGCGGCCTCGCCCAGCGCGTGCTCGATGCCCACGCCGTAGTACGCCACCGCGCAGGCCACGTCGGGCAGCCGGCAGGCCGCCAGGTAGGCCAGCTTGCCGCCCAGGCAGAAGCCCAGCACGCCGGTCTGGCCGACGCATTCCGGCCGCGCCCGCAGTGCTTCAAGCGCGGCGCCCACATCCTGCACGCCCTTGGCTTCGTCGAACTGCTGGTACAGGCCCAGTGCCCGCTGGAAGTCCTCGCCGCGGTCGGTCAGCTCGATCCCGGGCGCGATGCGCCAGAACAGGTCGGGCACCAGCACCGTATAGCCCTCCTCGGCGTAGTAGTCCGCTACCTGCCGCATGGTCGCGTTGACGCCGAAGATCTCCTGGCACAGCACGATGCCCGGGCCCTTGCCTGCCGCCGGGGTGGCGAGATAACCGCTGAAACTGCCTTCGGGGGTCTGGATCTGGATGGTCTGGCCCATGGCCTGCGCTCCTTGTCGTTCTCTTTCCGGTATCTGGTGGGACTGCCGTGCTGGTTTCCATGATGGTGGCACCGCACCGCAGCAAACTAGCCGCTGGACGCAGCGGCTATCCGATTAGTGCAGGAAACTTCGGACTCGGTCAACGCCGTATCGCTGACGGCGAGGCCATCCGCTATAGTGGATCGCGTGGGAAACCGTGCCCGGCCGTCATGCCGGGCCAGCCCCGGAACCAGCGGCGCGCACGGTCACCGGCAGCGCCGCGGCCCCGCCAGAGGAGCGAGACAATGCAGCTGCCCCCCGCCGCCGGCCCGCTGGCGAGCGCCCTGCTCGGCGATCCCGCCCGGTGCGTGTTCGCCTCGACCGACCTGGCCGAGACGCGCGCCGCCGTCGGGCGCGTGTTCAAGCCGCACCGGCTCGAGATACGCGGCACCCGCTTGCAGGCACGCATGCATCATGCGCCGCTTGGCGCGGTCTCGTTCAACCGCCTCGCCTACGGCGCCGACGTCACCATCGACCCCGGCCCGCTCGGCGACTTCCTGCTGGTGCAGATGCCGCTGCAAGGACAGGCCGAGATCCGCTGCGGCGACCAGCGCATCGTTTCCACGCCCGACTGCGCTTCGGTGCTGACGCCCAGCGATGCGCTGGCCATGCGCTGGAGCGCCGACAACGACCAGCTGATCGTGCGCATCGAACGCAGTGCGCTGGAACGCGTCTGCGCCGCCCACCTGGGCCGGCGCCCCGAGCGGCCGCTGCGCTTCGCGCTCGGCATGGCCTGGCGCAGCGGCGCCTGGTACGAACTGATGCGCTATCTCGCCGCGATGCTGGAGACCGCGCCCGACACCGCGCGCCATCCGCTGACTGCCTGCCAGCTGGAACAGCTGGTGATCGGCACGCTGCTGACGTCGCAGCCGCACAACCTGTCGGACGCATTGCGCGAACACGGCAAGCCGCTGGCACCGCGCCATGTGAAAGTGGTGGAGGAATATATTCACGCGAACGCCGCGGCGGAGCTGACGCCCGCCGTGCTGGCCGAGGTCGCCGGCGTCAGCGTACGCAGCCTGTTCGCCGGTTTCCGCGAGCATCGCGGCACCGGGCCGATGGCCTACCTGCGCACGGTGCGGCTGGAGCGCGTGCGGCACGACCTGCTGAACGACGCCTCGGTGCCGTCAGTAAGCGCGGCGGCGCTGCGCTGGGGCTTTGCCCATCTGGGACGGTTCAGCGCGGAGTACCGGCGCGCGTTCGGAGAGTGCCCTGCGCAGACCTTGCGGCGGCGCGGAGCGGGCTAGGCTTGTGTGAATTCAGTGCTGCCGCCTCGGGCAGCCGCCGCGATCGCTCAGCTCATCGCGCAACTGTAGCTGGCAGCAAGATTGGCATCCCCCGACCCCGAGTACTTCGGGAATTTCGGGTACACGCACAGCGGCATGGTGCGCACCACACTCTGCTGCGCGTCCCTTTTCGAGATCAGCAGCTGCTCAGGGGCGGCCGATTTCTCGACCCAGTCGATCATGGCCCCGAGATAGTCGACCTGGTCCGGGCCAACGCCGCCTTGCACATGCCCGACACCCGGCTCGAGGTAGAAGCGGGCATTGGCCGCGCCGGCGCCCGCAAGCTGGGTCATCGCCATGAAATTGCGAACGTGGTCCCTGCCGCTGAGCAGTGAGTCCGCGCCGCCGTGCCAGGAGATCAGCTTCTTGCCCGATGACACGAATTGCGCGATGGCACGCATATCGTGATCCGCCCCGGCCTGCTGCAAGCCGACGGCGATCGGCGGCAAGTCCCGCGTCACGTCGAACGTTGCCTGCAAGCTGCCTGGCTGCGTGGCGGGCAGCATCCACGCCGCGTTGCCCGTGGCGATGGCGGCGAAGCCGCCGCCGAGGGCCGTGTGGTATGGCAGGAATTCGCCAAAATCGGCCCAGTAGTAGCCCGCGTAGACCAGCGCGCCCGCCGAGTCGCTCAGCGGCCCGACCTGTTCCTGGACGGTACGCAGCTGCCCGGGGCTCAGGCAGGTGGCCGCATCGGCCCCGGGGGCATCGCACGCCAGCGCGGCCGGACTGAAGGTACAGGCGTTCGGGTTGGCGATGATGCCGTCCCTGATCCCATCCAGCCCGTCACACGCTGCGATCGCGGCAGCGTTCAGCGCTGTCCACTGGGCCGCGGCCGGCATGTCGGCGGAACCGGCACGCCGCGCCAGGTTGAGCCACGCTGCTGTCTGCGTGGCCATGTTCATGGTTTCCGCGCCGGCGATGATCCCGTCGTACTGGTCCGGCCAGCGCTGCGCTGCGATGTAGGCATTGCGCCCGCCATTGGACGCCCCGTTGAAGTAGGTATGGCTGGGCGCACGGCCGTAGAACGCCTTGACTGCTGCCTTGGCGAAAGCGATCGTGGTGCCGACCGCGGCATAGGCATAGTCGCTCTTCTCGGTTTGGCTCGTCAGGAATTCGGAGGGGTCGCCAGTACGGTTGCCGCCATTCGACGCGGCGTAGGCAACGCCTCGCTGGAGCGGCTGGTACAGCGGGTAGCCGGCGCTGAAGCTCTCCACGGTTTTCACCTGCCCATCGAAACCTCCGCCACCCTGATGCATCAGCCTGCCCGTCCAGTTGTCCGGCAGATCCACTTCGATGTCGAGCATCGTGCCGCTGGTTGCCGAAACCTTGCAGTAGCCCGGCAGCCCGCCCGCCGCCTCGATGCGCTTTGCCGCCGTGATGCTCGCCCCGCCGATGGCCTTGCCTTGCAGCGAAGCACACGCCGCCGTGTAGTCGACCGCGGCCACGGTTGAAGCTGCTGGCTGCCCGTCGTCGCCGCCGCACGCACTGAGTGTGAGTCCGATGGCCAGCACCAGGGCAATGCCGACGACATTGCCCGAGCGCGGCCGCATTGGCGCGGACGCACGGGCCCGGTGAGTCCTTTCAAACATGATTGTCTCCTCTGGGGGGCGCCACGCTTATGTTTGCGGCTTTGCCGGCACGACTGAAACAAGGTAAAGCCGCTGCGGGGGAAGCGCCGGAGCGCCATTTCGCGCTCCCCCTTTTCAAGACTTCGAACGCGTGAAGAGGACCAGCACCGGGACGTTGAGCAGTGCGGGGATTGCCGGCACCAGGCCGAACAGGAAGGCGGTGTGCTGCTTCTCGGGCAGGACGCCGGACACCATGGCGGCCACGCTGATCAGCGTGGCGGCGTTGGCGTCGCGGCTTTGATCTACATCAATCCAGCCAGTTGCAATGGATGTTAGTGATACAACATTATTCAATCAATCAGCGTTTATGTATCACTTTGCGGCGCGTAATGCCGGCGCCAAGCGGGTCGATTCGTCGCCCTCGCTCGCGCGGCAGGGGAGCAATCCGGGGAGCAAGGCTGCTGTATGCAAGCCT
>NZ_JFJW01000047.1:0-466 GCF_000611125.1 Cupriavidus sp. SK-4 | reverse complement strand
CGGTTCGCCGTTTTGCTGCAGCAGGCCGCTGGCGCGGCCCGAAGCATGATTACACCTTGATCTCGACGTCCACGCCTGCCGGCAGGTCGAGCTTCATCAGCGCGTCAACCGTCTTGTCGGTCGGGTCGACGATGTCCATCAGGCGCTGGTGCGTGCGGATCTCGAACTGATCGCGGCTGGTCTTGTTGACGTGCGGCGAACGCAGGATGTCAAAGCGCTGGATGCGGGTCGGCAGGGGCACCGGGCCCTTGACGATTGCGCCGGTACGCTTGGCGGTATCCACGATTTCGGCGGCCGACTGGTCGATCAGGCGGTAGTCGAAAGCCTTCAGGCGGATACGGATCTTCTGGTTCTGCATGATATTTCCTTAAAAGAGCGATTGGGCAACGTGCCCGTTGAATGGGGACATGCCCGACAGGCATGTCCCAGGAAGTGCTTAGTCGAGGATCTTGGCCACGACGCCGGC
>NZ_JFJW01000046.1:0-11032 GCF_000611125.1 Cupriavidus sp. SK-4 | reverse complement strand
TCGCGAGTAAACGCCTTCTTCGTCCGGTTTAATGTGTAATGCAATGCCCTCAGCGCTCGACGTCGAGATGATCACGCCCTGCTGCGCAAGTTGTTCCTGGACGTCCTTTTCTTGCAGAGTCGTCTTAATCTTCGACTGCAACTGTGTAACGTTTTGGGGTTGCATGCCGGCCGGGCCCACAATCGCAAGCCAGGCGTCAAAGTTGTACTGAGGCAGTCCAGATTCTGCGAGCGTCGGCACGTCGCGCAAGCCAGGCACGCGCCGCGCCGTCGACACTGCAATGGCCTTCAGCTTGCCGCTCTTAACTAGAGGCAGGACGGTCTGGAGAGTCAAGAAGCCGAACTGAACCTGACCACCGACCAAATCAGTCGTATAGTTGCCCGCCCCCTTGTACGGGACGTGGCTGACATTGACCTTTGCCTCGCTCGCGAACAGTTGCCCAGCAAGGTGCAGAACCGTCCCATTACCCGACGAGCCATAGTTGTATTCGCCCGGGTTGGACTTCAGCACTGCAATGAGTTCCTTTGTGTTGTTCGCGCGTACCGACGGATTCACAACAAGGACCAGCGGCAACGTGCCGATGACGGTGATAGGAGTTATGTCCTTCAACGCGTCATACGGCACGTTCTTGTATATGAACGGATTGATGACGTGGTTCGAGGAGATCAATCCTAGCGTCGAGCCGTCTTTCGGCGCGCGAACAAGTTGCTGCGTCCCCGGCACGCCTCCAGCTCCAGGCAAATTCTCGATCACAACGGAGTGACCCAAATTCTTGGACAGTGACTGGCTCATAGCGCGGGCAACAGCATCTGCTTGTGAACCAGCCTGTGTAGGAACAATCAAGCGGATGGGTGTTTGCGCAATTACAGGAGAAAAGATCCCTGTAACGAGCGCACACGATGTCACCACAACAAATGCATTGCGCACTTGCTTCAGAAGCGAGATGGGCATTTATGTCTCCGTCTACTGTGTGGCACCGCGTGTCCGCGATGACCTATTGGACGGAGTTTAGTGCGGTAGTCTGCCGTAGCAGAGTGCTAATGCGGTAGACCCGCTATCGCACCCGAGCATATCCACTGTTACCCTTGCTGTTTCAGCGCCTCAACCAACGCTGACACCGCGCGGAGCCGCGGATTCTTCTTATAGGGGGCGTAGATAAGTAAGCGGCGGTTACTCCACGTTTCTTGCAGCGGTATTCTGACGAATCTGTCCGAGCCGGCATATGCCGCACTGGCGCTATTTGGCAGCACGGCTATGCCCAATCCGGCCTCCACCATTCGACAGCCGGCTTCAAAGCTGGAAACAGCAACGCTTTGGTTAAACGGCACCCGAAGATTTGTTGCCTGTTCACGGAGTTCCTGCGCCAATGCACCTCCAGGCTGCACGACTACCAAAGGATGGTCGAGAATCTCCGCATACCGAAGTCGCTTGCGTTTTGCCAGCGAGTGATTCACCGGCACTACAACGTTGAGCGGATCAATGGCGAAAGGCCACGACTCTAAACCAGGCGGAGCGTTAGCTGCGACGCCAATGCCCACATCTACGACATCGTCCAAACAGGCGCGAATCGACTCGGACGTCGATCGTTCAAACAGCGCAATTTCGACGAGCGGATGCGCCTGCTTGAACCCATGCAAGCGCTCAGGAAGAAAACCGATAATAGCCGAAGGACTTGCAGACAGTCTTACGACGCCTGCGACCTTGTCCCCAAGGTCCTGCACCTCACGAGTGAAGGCAACGATGTCCGCATTGAGCTTCCTACCCAACTCCAGCGCACGCTCCCCTGCGTCTGTAAGCGCCACGCCGGTGGTGGAACGGATAAACAGCCCGACCCCCAAGTTGCGCTCCAGTTCCGCAATTCGTCGGCTCAGGGCCGACTGGGCGATGTGCTCGAACTCCGCCGCACGCTTGATGGAACCTTCTCGCGCGACGGAAAGGAAAAGTTGAATACTGACAGGGTCTATGCGGTGCATTGTTTGTGAGCGCAAGTGCAGTGTCGGACAGCCGTGCACGGCTAGGGTTTTCCCGATATATTCTGCCGCGATACCGGGAATGCTACATCAGCGCTTGGGCTTAGGGAACAGACCGACTTAAAGTCCAATGAAATCCCACAGGAGATCCCCATGAACGTCCTCGAGCCGAATGGCCGCGTCTTGTATCTGGTCCACTCGACGGCGGCAATGGAAAAGCAACTGCAAGGGGAGAGACTGACTCCCGCCGACCGTGAGCCGCTTCGAAATGATGTTTCCACCGACGAAATTACGCCGGTGCCCATTCTCACCCACTACGACGACGCACTAGGACGGTATCCGTACACTGGATATACGGTCGGTGCGACGCTGCCGTTTAAGCCCGATTCCGTTCGGCAAGGTAAGTTCTACATCACCGTCGCCGGCAATCGCTACGGCAAAGGCTCCTCCCGTGAACACAGCCCGGCGGCCGAAAAACTCGCCGGCATCCGGCTAGTCATCGCGAAAAGCTTCGAACGGATTTATCGCCAGAACGCGGACAACATTGGTCTTTACACGTCCACGGACTTCAGCCTGGTTCCGCGCCTTGAAGCTGGGGAAGCAATTCCACTTGATGAACTCGTGGGAGGTCGAGACGCGCTGGCAGCTTCCATTTTGAAGCATGGCGGCCTGCTCAAGTTTGGCCAGCAGTACCTTACCAACCTCACGCCGGCCGCGAAGGGCGACGAACAGCGTCCCCAAACACTGTTCGAAAAGATTGTTCGACGCAACTTGCTGGCGACGCCAGTTACGTCTTCCGACCCAAAGCCTGGCGACGGTATCTTTGTTCAGGCCCACTGGCGATTCATTCACGAGTATTACACTGGCATGTGCGCTCATATGCTGCACGCGACATTCGGCAAGCCAGTGAAGTTGAAACATGCTGACCATATTGTCGTCTTCGAAGACCACACTTCGTACGTGACAGAAAGCCCCGCTCACGTTCGCAATGGCCTTGTCGAAAACGTCGTGCAGATGCGATTCGCGCAGCGCGACTTCGTGAAGACCTATGGGCTCACGTTTCACCGTGCCCTTACGGATGAAGAGCTATCGAAGGACGATAGAAACAACGTCGCCGGCATTTCCCACGCCATGATGGCCGAGCAGTATGCCCTGCCCGGTCAAGTGGTTGTTGGCACGGATTCTCATACGCCTCACAGCGGCGCCCTGGGTTGCGTAGCCTTCGGCGTTGGCACCACCGACATGGCCAACGCCTTCGTTACCGGTGCTGTGCGCATGACGCTGCCAGAGTCGATCCGCGTGCATCTCGGTGGCAAGCTGCAGGCAGGCGTCACCGCCAAAGACGTTGTTCTCCAACTGCTGGCCCAGCCCGCAATCAAGGCGGGTGCCGGCGTTGGGAAGGTCTTCGAATTCGCCGGCCCGGTAGTTTCCGCCATGAGCGTGGACGAACGGGCAACGCTTACCAACATGTGCGCCGAATTGGGTGGGTTCACTGGCATCGTCGCGCCAGATGCCGAGACTGTTCGCTTCCTCCTGGAACGGCGTGGCGTCGAGTTCCAACTCGAGCCCTGGATGCACAGTGACGAAGGAGCGAAGTACGCCGCAAATCTTGAGGTCGATTGCAGCGTTCTGTCTCCGATGGTTGCACGTCCTGGCGACCCTGGCAACGGCTTGCCGCTCGCTACACTCGATGAGACTGTGAAAGTCGACATCGCCTATGGAGGCTCTTGCACTGCAGGTAAGCGAGAGGACTTCGACCAGTATCACGCGGTATTCCAATGGGCCGCCGAACGTGGCCTGAGAATCCCCGAACACGTGACCCTCTATCTCCAGTTCGGCACGACCGACGTGCGGGACTATTGCCAGAACAAAGGCTACCTTAAGGCCTTTGAAGCGGTAGGTGCACGCATTCTGCAGCCCTCATGCGGCGCATGTGCAAACTGCGGCCCGGGATCATCCACGAGCCCTGAGCAGGTAACCGTGAGCTCAATCAACCGAAACTTCCCTGGACGTTCGGGCCCTGGCCAAGTCTGGCTGGCGAGCCCTCCTACTGTGGCTGCCAGCGCCATCGCAGGCAAGCTCGTTTCGTTCAAAGAGCTGCAGCGGCACCAACCCGCTTCATCTCACTGAACACGTACGGTACGATCTCGAAGTGCTGGAGTCTGTCGCCCATCTCGTAACGGTAAGGTATTAGGCCCGAACGTATGTGTCCCGATCTTCCTTCGCTGACTCTCACTGCAGCGGGCTACTACTTTAACGACGAGCGTATTGGCCATGATCCGTGGAGTCGCGTGGGCTCTGCAAACCATGTTCTGTCGGAGCGCACGGACGCGTTCCTGAATGTTGGGTATGCCCGCAACATGGAAGGTTCGAGGCTCGGGTTGAATGGATTTGGTACAAACATTACGCCGGGAGGCAATCAAACTGGCGTAATGCTTGGGCTGCGCCACAAGCTCTAATCGTGGTACGCGGCCGCCGTGCTAGCGACCACAGCGTAACGAAACTCGCACCTCGACCGGCCGGAGACTTGCTTGGCTGCCGGCAGCTGCTGCCGTTCCTGACGGATTTGCCCCCCGCTTTTTTGCCACTCCCCCAGCAAGACGTAAGGCGTGTCCGCGTTGCAAGCAACCCGCATTTTCGAACCGATGCAGGTTACAACGCCCCCAGCAGTTCATCGCTTGCCTTTCCAAATTAACTCGGAAAATGCCATCAAGCGCTCGTAGTCAGCGTCGAATAGCGGTTCGTTGCGAAGCGTTTAGACGCCTTTCACCAACTATCGCGTGGACGCGTAGCCCCCGCTCACTCCGCGACGATCTTGCGGTCCGCCGCGATCCGCTTCCACTGCGCAAGATCCTGCCTGATCCGGACGCCGAATTCGGCAGGCGACGCTGCCAGCGGATGCGAGCCATCCGGCTCCAGCACCACGCGCACGTCATGCGATGCGGCGATCTCGGCGATCTCGCGATTGAGCCGCTGTACCAGCGCAGCCGGCGTGCCGGCCGGGGCCAGCACACCTACCCAAATCTCGATGCCATAGCCCGGCACCGAAGCCGCCAATGGCGGCAGGCCAGGGAACGCGGGGTTCGGCGTGACAGAGGTAACGGCCAGCGGCTTGACTTTTCCGGCCTTGATCTGCGTGGCGATTGAACTGTAGTTCGACATCATCACGTCAATCTGCCCAGCGGCAAGGTCGATCAGCGCATTGGCCGCGCCTTTGTACGGCACATGCATCATCTGCACCTTCGATGTGTCGCACATCAACTCGGTCGCGAGCTGTCCAAGCGAGCCCACGCCCGCCGAGCCATAGGTAATGGCCCCTGGCTTCGCGCGTGCGGCTGCAATCAGATCTACCGGCGTGTGGATCGATTTCGACGATGCAATCGTAGACGACACCGCCAGCAATAGCGGCCCGTCAGCCACTAGCGCCACCGGAGCAAACGCGGACAGCGGATCATATGGCGAGCGCGCCTGCGTCGCAGCCGCGGTCAGGAAGGTTGACGACGTCAGCAGCAGCACTGAGCCGTCTCGCGGCGCCTTGGCGACGTAGTCCGCACCGAGCACGCCGGCCACGCCGGGACGGTTTTCCACGATCACCGTGTTGCCAAGGCGCTTGGCCAGCGCCGGCGCGATCGCGCGGGCGATCACATCATTGCTGGCCCCTGCGGAGAACGGCACCACAATCCGCATCAGCGGCGGCACGGCGATTGCGCTCTGCGCACGCGCCACGCCCGCCGGCCAGGGCGCAACGGCAAGCGTCGCCAAGATGACCGTCCCAGGCAGGCTACGTGCCAGCCGGGTCCAAATGCGCTTGAGAAAGGTCTTGTCCATACGTGGATCCGAATTCATCGTAATGCAGGAAAACTGCGGGACGAAACTGCGGAAGCCGCAATGCGAAACGGTGCGCACTTCCGGGCATCTGGCCGCGGCCGGCCCTTGGGGGCGGACCGCGGTAAGGTGCACTCGTATCAGGCTGGGATCTCGAGTTCCAGCAACGGCGCGTACTGCTGCGCGCCGAAGATGTCGCCATCGCCCGCGCTGCCGCTCGGACGCTTGCGGTACATCGTGAACTTGATCGCGAAGGCCGGATCGTATTCGACGAAGTCGGAGATGCGCTCCACCGGAACATGGAACAGCGCGGCCATGCTTTCTCGGCTCAGCACGCGGGACCGCTTGACGCGTTCATATTGCGCTGCCTCGCGGAAAATAATGTCGAAGGTGATCTTGTTGACCCCGGCGTTCTTGCTGCGGATGGTCTTGGCCAGTTCGTGCAGCTTCTGGGTCGGCGCCAGGCTGGGTGCGGATGGATTGGCAGTGGTCATGATGGGCTTCCTAAGGAACGAGTGACGCGTCAGACGCCAGCCTCTACGAGATGCGTGGGAAACAGCGCTAGCGGATCGTGCACCTCCACAGTGTGATTTAGCGTCCAACGATAGGCCGAGCTGGCGTGCAGTACCTCGTCGAGCGGAAACGACACCGAGCCGGCGGTGCCTTTGACGTCCGCCAAGCGCGCATAGAACATCTGCCGAAGGCCAATCATCGCCACCTCTTCTGCCATCTCGCGGGTGGGCGCCACCCCCTGCACCATGACGCACAGTTCATGGCCGGGGCGGTCGCGCAGCGGCTCCAGTTCGCCCATCACGCCATCGCGCCCATAGACGTTGTAGTGGAGCTCATAGCCGATCTCGCCGAAGCGCGCGCGCACCTGATCTTTGGCCCAGGCGATCACGCGGTCCACGTTGGCGATCGTGTACGGATCACGGATGCCGCACAGCCCCACATAACGCTCGCCGACTTTGCCCGACCCCTCCAGCTTGACGCGGATGACCTCGTCGGGCTCAAAGCGGGAGCCGGTGATGCGGGTGGTGCGCGGATCCACCTGTTCGTAGTGACATTGGCTCATGTCGAGCCTGCCGCCCGCGACGAATTCCTCGAACGGGTTCGAGCGTTCATACATCGCGTGCCCGGCCACCGACGCGACGGTGCAGCGCTGCTCCGGATGCATCGCGGTAACGCGCACGGCGTCGCGCGAGATCTCGCCCAGCACCGTCTCCTTGCCACCGTAGGGCTCGGCGCAGAACGAGGCGCATTCGAGCACCTTGCCCAGATAGTAGGCATGATCGGCGGCGAACCCGTGGTGCAGAGCCGGTGCTGCGAACACCGCTGCGTCGGAGCTGCGCCCGCCGATGATCACGTCCGCACCTTGGGCCAGCAATTCGAGATAGGGGTGCACGCCCGCCATTGCCACGATGCGGTCGGTGCCGTCCAACTCGGACAGCGTCAGGTCGGCAAAGCCGTCCAGCCCGCGGATTGTCTCGCCCGCGCCGAGCTTTTCACGCAACAGCGACTTGGGCACCTCGGAGTAGAAGTAGCCGATGCGAAAGCGCTTCAGCCCGTGCTTCTGCGCAAGCTCACGGATGATGTTCACGTAGAGGTCGACCCGGCTGTTGGTACCGGTATCGCCGGCCGAGCCGATGATCATCGGCACGCCCAGCCGCCGAGATGCCAGCAGCATGTGCTCAAGGTCGTGGCGCTGCCACGCCTCGGGGCTGGTCGACGTATCCGAGCCCAGCGGCACCGGGCCCACGTCATCGCTGCCCGAATCGGCCGCGATATAGTCCGGCCCGGCGGCCACACCGATCTCAAAGCTGCCCGTGCGCAAGGGAGCAAAGCCGAGATGGCCATTGGGGCAAATGATCTTCAGCGACTGCATTCAACGTTCTCCAGTTAGGTGACGCTTCCTTAAAGCGGGTCACACGACACATACTGAGCAGAAGCTGTGCCAGGAGAACGGGTTGATTTTTTCCCTTTTAAATCAATGACCAACAATCGACACCTCTGGGAATCGCGTGACTAGCACGCGTATATGCGGCGGCCCGCGTGAGATGCACACTATGGCGCGTGATTTTCACGCGAATCAGTTCGAGGCTAGTCCCAACTTGATCATCTGGTGCCGCAGAGCGTGGCGGCTTAGGCCGAGGCGCTGCGCAGCCCGCGCGACATTGCCGTTGCAGGCGGCCAGGGTCTGCTCGATGAGTTCTGCCTGAAAGCGGGCCGTGGCAGCGTAGTAATCCAAGCCGTCATCCGTCGCTGCAGTTGCTAGCGACGCGTTGACTTCGACAACGGTTGCCGCTGCGTCAGCCGGGTCTGCCGGCGCCGCCGCCATTACTCCCACTGCCCGGAGGATGCGTGCGGGCAGATGCACAGGAAGCACGCAATCGCCCTGCTCCAGCAGGCAGATCCGCTCGAGCAGATTCTCAAGCTCGCGCACATTGCCCGGCCAAGGGTACGCGCGGAATATCCGCTCGACCTCCGGGTCCAACTGCTCCATCCGACTGCCGTACTGGAGGTTGTAGCGATGCAGCGCGCTATGCGCGAGCAGCAGGATGTCGTCGCCGCGCTCTCGCAGGGGCGGAATATTGATCGCGATTACCTGTAGCCGGTAGTACAGGTCTTCGCGGAACTTGCCGGCATTGACCTCGCTAAGCAGGATCTTGTTGGTGGCGGCGATGAAGCGAACATCCACGCTGATGGGCTTGACCGCGCCAACGCGACGGAAGCGCCGTGTATCTAGCAGTGTCAGCAGCTTGGACTGCATCACCAGATCCAGCTCGCGCACCTCGTCGAGAAAGACTGTGCCGCCATTTCCGGCCTCGATTAACCCCTCTTTCTTCCCGACCGCGCCGGTGAAGGCGCCGCGTTCGTGGCCAAACAGTTCCGATTCAAGCAATTGCGCCGGAATCGCCGCGCAATTGATATCGATGAATTCTGCCCTGGCGCGGCTCGATTGCTGGTGCAGCATGCGAGCCACCAAGCTCTTGCCAGTACCGGTTTCTCCATACAACAACACTGTGCGCGCTTGGCTCGCTGCCACGCGTGCGATCAGGTCGCGCAGAGCGGCGATCGACGGATGGTCTCCGACAAGTTGCAAGGGTGCATTCATCGCGACGCACCCAAGTAGCCGACCGCACCAAAATAGTCCGACATATCGTAGCCCATGAATTGTTGATTTACCGGATTTGCGAGTGCCGTGTGTGAGAGGCCAAAAACGGTTAGCCAAGATGGCTCGCGGGCGGCGCATCTTGTTGTCATGGCTGTTCCCATGCAGCCAACTCGCCGGTCTCGAGCGCATGAGCCGCTGCCTGTTCGAGCCAAGGCGCATGAGTCTTGGGAACGACCAGCATCGTCAAACCTAGTCCGTCCATCACACGCAGGGCGTGCTCGAGATTGACGCCCTTGCCGTTCTCCAGCTTGGACAGCATGCCAATGGAGACACCGCAATGCCTCGCCGCCTGGTCAATGGGCATCCCTTCCCCTGCGCGGGTGGCTCTGGTTGATGGCATTCGAAAGTCCGGATCTCAGCAAATCATCATGCTGCGCTCAAAGCACGCTCACCCCCATCTGAAGCAAGCTGTCGTCCTCGGGGTAATCGCCCTTTTGCTGCATGTATCGACTCGACGCCTGCGGTCGTACGTTGAATGATTGGGCGCGGGCTCAAGCGATAGGGCTATCTAGGGACATCGTCGAGCATCCCGGCGCTGGCCATGAGCGTTGCCAGGCCGGTCTCCTCGAGCGCATAGACCCCACGGGCTGCGCGCCATACAAGCGCCTTCTCCTGCAGCGCCGCAAGCGCTTGCTGAGCGCCAGATACGTCGATCTTAGCGTCGACATTGGGTGATGTCGCTTGCAACACAGCGTTGTACGACTCAATGGTCGCGGCTTCGAATGGCGCAAATTTCTCACCGCGGACCGCCATGACGCGAAGAACCGTCGATTGCGGTGGCGTCAAATTATGCACCACTCGCAATTGCTCGCGCTCGCTCTCTGTGATCTGCTCGTCGATGGCCTCGGCGAAGCGCGTGGTTACCTGATCCGGCGGCAACCCAAACTCAAAGCGTACCGCATCCGCTGCGGCCCCGAGTAGCTCAGGACGGAAGGAAGCGCGCTTAAAGAGTTCGTAGACTCGGGCAGGGTCAAGGGGGGCGCCGAGGTTCAGCCGATGGCAGAACCACTGCACGTAATCCATGCCGAGGGTGGGAAAATTAATGAGCGGCGCGCCCATGAAAGCCTGATCGCGACCGGCACGCAGCATCGCCAACTTGTCGCGGTTAGAGCCTGTGGCCACGACACGAAGGCCGAAATGGCGGCTGCTATTGAGCTCGTCCCTCGCAGCCTTAAGCGCAAACAACGCATCGTTGCCCTTTTCGCTCACGATAGCTTGCTGTGCTTCATCGATGACCAATGCGATCGGGCGCTTCACGTCGTCAGACAATTCGGCCAGCGCGGTCGACAATGAAATGCCATCGCCAAGACCGATGCGATCCAGCAAAAACGAAAGTCCCCCCACGGCGACCTTCTCCATGCCAGCAGATCGCGCGAGTCGGGTAATGACGCCCTCGTGCTTCGCCAGCTCTGCGCGCACCATGTGCACGATGGTTTCGCCAGGATCTGCGCTCCGGTCTTCCCACAGATCAACGTAAAGAACCACCGCGCCTTCCTTTTCGAGCGCCGGCCGCAGATCCTCTCGCAGGAACGTTGACTTGCCCGTGCGCCGCGGAGCCGCCAAAAACAGACCCGAACTTGAAGCGGATGTCGGCGACACTTCCAAAACTTTCTTGGCGAGGTTGGTTGCAAGCTCCTCGCGCCGGAAGAATTCCATGTTGCTTTCTCTGCTCTATTATCAACTATAGGAAATTATAGACAATTATAGAGCCGCTATCTGATGAATCTTCCTCGCCGCTACAATACATCGCCAAGATAGGTTTGATGCACATCTTTGGCGGTGTTGCGGTGGCACAGCCTCCTTCCTATCGGGCTTCACCGTACTTCGGGCAAAATCTCTGGCAGCGATCAACTGGAGTCCGCTGCTGTACCGCACGCTGGCCTTCGACGCCCCCGCGTGGCCAGCGCGCTCTCTCTTATACCCGGTAAAACTCCGCGCTCTGCCCCGCTTGGCCCGCCCGCCGCAGCCAGTCCGGCATCTCGCCGGCCCCGTCCCAGCTCGGCCCGCGGCGTTGCGGTAACAGACCACCGGCGGCGGCGCTGGCGGGGGCGGGGGCGGGGGT
>NZ_JFJW01000045.1:38617-38698 GCF_000611125.1 Cupriavidus sp. SK-4 | reverse complement strand
AAGATCAATTGAGCCGCGCCGGGCACCGTCCTAACTTGGGAAGGTTGGCGATCCGTGCAGGGCCGTCCCAATTTGGGAAGA
>NZ_JFJW01000045.1:0-38345 GCF_000611125.1 Cupriavidus sp. SK-4 | reverse complement strand
AAGATCAATTGAGCCGCGCCGGGCACCGTCCCAATTTGGGAAGGTCGGCGAGCCGTGGGGGGCACCGTCCCAACTTGGGAAGGTTGGTGAGCCGTGCGGGGCACCGTCCCAACTTGGGAAGATCATTGAGCCGCGCCTGGCACCGCCCCAAACTGGGAAGATCACCAAGACGTGCCAGGGACCGTCCCAACTTCGGAAGGTCAGCGCGCGTGGCCCATGCTGAGCGTTGGGCAAAAAAAAGCCCGCTCGAAGCGGGCGTGGTTACCTGAAGCTGTACTTACTTGGGCTGGTGGTGAAACGATTCGCTAATGAGCTGCCGGATTTGCGTCTCCAGGGCCTCGGACAGGACCCCAGCTCTGATTTTCACAGTGAAGCCGTTGACGTCCTTCGTAATGGAACCAGCCTGTTCCTTGCCGGAAAAAAACTTGTCAATGCTTCGCTCACTCGCGGAACTTGGCGCCGAAGCGCGCCGGGTTGCGAGTGCTTTGATAGCGCCAGCGACTTTACCTTGCTCCATCTTTCCCGATGCTACGAGCGGCCAAATCTCCTTCGCAGCATCGTTGCCGGCTTCTCCATACTTCCGAATCGTTGTGACAATGGCTTCGGCCGCGCTTCCGCCAAGCAGTCGCGGCTGAAGGTCGAGATCCTTCAACACGAAATCTGGCAACTGCGCGAAGCTAAGGAATCGATAGAGACCGCTCTTGGACAGGCCGAGCGCCTCCGCAAGTCGTACGCGGGACGGAAATTCCTTCTCTGTCCGCCGGACAGACAGCGCAATTTCATAGTCGGAAAGGTCGTCACGGCTGATATTCTCGACCATGGCGAGCACCGCCATATCAGCATCAGAACACTCCACGACGACGGCCTTGACGGTATCGAGCCCAAGCATTTTGTGGGCGCGCCAGCGGCGCTCCCCTGCCACAATCTGGTAGCCGGATTCAGCGCGGCGTACCACGATAGGCTGCATGAGCCCCACCTCACGAATGGACTCTGCAAGCTCTGACAGCTTGAGTTCATTGAACACGCGCCGAGGCTGCCATGGGTTCGGCACAATATCAGCAACAGCCAGTTGCGACGCGACGCCGGTTGCCTCCAACTCCTGGACACGGAGTTGCGCAACGGCCAGTGCCCCAGTGAGGCCAGGCGCGGTCTGGGTTCGGTCGCTACGCTTGACTTCGTCCTGATTAATTGCCGAGGTCTTGCGGATGCCCGCCGTCTTAGCCAGCAGCTGTTCTCGCATATTGCTCATTGCGCGCTCCTCCATTTTTCTGCGTAGATCTCATCCAACCACCGGCAATAGTCCATGATCGGCTGACGCACGCGGGTCAGCGACTTGGCCGCGCTATGTGTGCTACTCACGTCGAACACCGTCGAGAATGCCAGCGCCCCAGTGCTCATCACCGAACTCGCCGGCACTTCGATCGAATGCAGCCACTTCTCATAAGCGCTCTGCGCCCAGGCACGCACGATGGGTGCCGACGAGGTGCGCCCATAATCGACCTTGGAGAGCAACAACGAGACGAAGTCGTATTTCTTGTCGGCTTCATACTTGATGAAGCTTTTGGAGACGTCTGAAAACAAGCGCCAGAAAGACAGCGAGCTGATGAAGTCCAGGTTCTCAGGAACCATCGGCATGACCATCGCGTCTGCCGCAAGCAAGGCGTTCAGGTTCATGTAGGAAAGCGAGGGAGACGTATCCATGAGGATATAGTCATAGTGCTTGCGCAATGGCTCCAACCCTTCCCTCAGCACCGTCCAGAAGCGAAAGCCAGGCTTGATTTTCTGCATCGCGGGCAGATGGAACTCTGCCCCAATCAGTTCGGTGTGCGCTGGAATCAAGTCAAGGCCATCCCAATAGGTTGACTGGATGCTTCCCTGTAGTCCCCCTTCGATTTGCTGATCATAGATATAGGGCAAGACCGTGTCTTCCGGCGTGACATCCTTCTCGGCATACAAACCACACAGTTCCGAGAGCGAGGCCTGAGGATCCAGGTCGACAACCAGGACTTTTCGGCCACGCAATGTCAGCCCCTGAGCCAGACACATAGTCGTGGTAGTCTTGGCCGAGCCGCCCTTGAGCTGGGCGGTGATAATGATTTTTCCTTCAGGCTCTCTCGTGCCTGTGACGAGCGGCGTCTGATAAATGTCGGAGACCTTCTGCACCCAGATGCGTGCCTCCTCCAGCGTGAAGGTCCGGGTACGCCCAGTACCGGCGGCCTTTCCTGGCGGCAATTCTCCATCGCCCTTGGTCGCGAGGTACTGAACTTGCGAGTGGGAGATGTTGCATAGGTCTGCAATCTCCCCCGTCTTAAAAATCGGTGCGGTTTTTCGCGGCCGCGGTGCGAGAATCGTCTCGCGAAGTTCGTCCGTAAAAATGGTGACCCTTTCCGCGAACTGAGATATCTGCTCTAGCGGTACAGTTCGGTCGACTGCTGGAAGTTGGCTCGTTTTCACCATTCTGAGGTTTATCCGGAAAATTCGAGAAAGCTCAGAATACAGGAAATCCATGAGCAACGGCTCATAAATCGCTGATTTTGAATAAGAGTTTCTTTGAAAACAACGATTTTGCCTAAGCTTTAGGCAGTTTTGGGACGTCGTGGGGTTCACATGAGGTACCCGATAAGCGCTGGGAGATCCCTCGACTTATTGGCGGACCCAAAGCGTGACACAAATGACCTCACCTTCAATGGCTACATCGCCTTTCGGGCGCCGGCAAGGTGAGGTCATTTGTGCCGTTCGGCAAAACCGGAGAAGTGAACTCGCCGAAATCCGGCACAATGAAACTCACCTTCGTTCCCGTCCAGCCAAAGTCTTGCCCAGGGCTTGGTATGGGGGAGGGCACCTGCTCGGCGTTTCCGCACAATTGACCTCACCTTTACACGGCCCAGACAAAGAAGTCCGTCAGGCAAGAACAGTGATGGTGAGGTTATTTGTGCTGCTTTGCAGCATGGTCTAGTGCTGGAGCATCAGCTCGTCGCAATGACAGCCCTTTTCAGGGCTGGGAGTCAGGGAGCGGGGTGCACGTGCCAGCCGATGCACAATCAACCTCACCATCCTTTGAGCGGCCAGACCCTTTCATCGGACGGTGAGGTTCATTGTGCAAGGTTTAACCTCGGCAATCGCCAGCACAAAAAACCTCACCTTCATCTCATGCACAAAGAACCTCACCATGAGGCTGAGCGCGGGTCCTTACAGGACTTCCAGCGATCCTCTTGCCAACTTCGTAGCGTCGGACAGGTCCGTCGATCCTATTGCTTCGGCGCAGTCGCGGTTAAATCACATCAATCGGGACGCAGAAATGGGTACGCACGTGTGCAGAACTCGATCCCGACGCGCACCGTTCGCATCGTGACTGCCGGCGTTGTGTTGGTTGGATGTTTTTGAAGTAAACCACCCAACTAACAAACAGAGAATTGCGAAATCCTTGTTGATCAAGGACTTAACCTTTCAAAGGTGAGGTTAGCTGTGTCGAAGGTGAGGTTCCGTGTGTTGCGAAGGTGCGGTTTACTGTGTGATGACGGTGAGGTCTATTCCCCGACAAGGTGAGGCTCATTGTGCAAACACCCCGAAGGTGAGATGTATTGTGCGTCACCTGTGGACAAGTCCGCTTTGCCCAGGCTGGTCCTAGGCTTGAACGATTCGCGTGACGGAGATCGGTGAGGTTGGTTGTGCATCAGGTGAGATTCATTGTGCGCATTGACCCACGCTGACCCGACAGCCCGACGGATCAACCTGAAGGTGAGGTTTGTTGTGTTGACAGGACCTCACCATCACATGCTAGAGTCGCCCGAGCAATAAAACGAGCGGGAAGACGCGTATGGAGACGGACAATCCGGTGGAGGTCAAAGCGAGGACGACGCCTCGCCAAATGGCGCTGGCATTGTTTGAGGACATGTTTGACCTCGGGATGCCCATCAACGAGGCCAACCGTGAAATCGGCTATCAGCGCAACAATTTCTTCACGGAAATTGTCAACATGGGATTGGCGGCACGACGGTTCCTGGATGCCGCGTATTTCATCGTGGCACAAGAGCCGGAGGTTCCTGACCAATACGATGTCGAGCTGAACTACTTTAAGTGGTTGATGCGCTATGACAGCCGGAACCTGAAGCACCTGCGTACTATCGCGGACGAGGCGCAGAACGCCAAGGTTCGCGTGACCAATACACCGTCAGACCGGGAGCCAGATGAGAACGATATCTGGGTCCAGGTCCAGTTGATCGGCATGGTGGCGATGCATCGCGGCCGCGTCCGGTTCGATGTGCATCACAGTTTGATCCCGCATATTCGAGATCCCCGCAAGTCTCATTGGCTCAGCCTTCGCATCTCAACGGCATTTACCCGCAGTCTCGCGCGTGCGATCTATGACAAGGTCTTGCCGAGTGTGCCCAACGGGCGTACGGACTGGATCAAACTTGATGAGATGCGGACCTGGCCGGGAAAGATGGGCGCGAATGCCAACATCTTCAAATACTTCAAGCGCGACTGGCTGGAGCCTGCGGTCCGCGAAATCAATGAGATCTCGGACATCGAGCTGTCCTACGAGACCAAGACCGAGTCCACTTCCTCGAAGAAGGTCGACCGGATTCGCTTTCTCCTCAAGCGTAAGGACACGGCCGACGCTGTCATGGCAAGCCTGTCCGATGCCAGCCAGATCTATAAGATTCTTAAGGAAGAGTTCAACCTCTCAACCCGGCAGTTTGGCGAGCTCTCCGAGAACCGCGAGACATGGAATGATGATCGCATCCTGCAGGCGATCGAGTACACGCGCTTCAAGCTCAATCGCGGTCAGGTCAAGAAGAGTCCCGCAGGCTATTTGATGAAGGCCTTGCGTGACAATTGGCGCATGTCAGAGGCTGAGCGCACGATGGTCCAGGTCCAGACCAAGCTGCTTGTCGAGGAAGAACAGAAGGACGCCGCGAAGATCGCCGTCAAGACCAGCGTGGAGCGCAGTGTTGCCTCGCGTGAAGACGAGACCCGCACTCGCATGAATGAAGAATCGCGGCAAGGGCGCGAACACTTCGGGGCAGCGGATACCAAAGCGCGAGGGGATTTTGTCCGGGCATGGTTGGCCTCGCGCGAGGGCAAGCTTGTGTTGAAGCGGATGAGGCTGGAGGCATCGTCCGTATCCGAAGACATCATCCTGGCGAATTCAGAGTTGGCATGGTACCTGGGCCAATTTGTGTTTGGGCGTATGGCCTCCTTGCGCGCCTGAAGGCCGCAGCTTTCCTGCCTGGCTGATCGTGTTAGCGCGCAAAACAACTATTGCGCGGCGCGATGTTCGATCTCCGCGAGGCTAGCAAGTGCATCCCGGCGCGCTGCCGTCGGGGATGCGGGCCGCGCCTCTCGCCTCTGGCGAGGCACAGCTATCCGGCGAGCTGTGGATCCGAAGTAAATTCGCGGGCTTCGGAGCGGGCTTGTCGTCCTGGGCCAGATCTCTCCGAGCTTGGACTGGCTCGCCACGCTCATGCGCCGTCGAGGCGGCCGGCCCAAAGCTTGCCATAGACTTTCCCTCAGGCCATCGCCGCCGGCGGACGATTGGTGTGGGCGTAGCAGCATAGCTAATTTGTGGATTAGGGTAAGGATTCGCGACATGGCAGACGCACTTTGCGCAGCCTTGGCCCATGCCACCTAGGGAGATATCGAGGTCGAAGCGAGGTCCCCATTGAGGGCTGACGCCTTCGGCCCTGCGCGCTGCGCTTGCCAGTCCGCGGTTTCTGCCGAAGGGGGGAGGGCGGTCTTGCTGTTTCCTTCACCGTATCGCGACGTTCTCGCCGTCAAGGGCTGCGTGCCTTTGGCGCTTGCGGCCGTGGCCGTCCTCGCCCCTCTGACGGCTCGCGCTGCGCCGTGCTGGCGCCGGTTCCGGGCAATTCCGCCCGAGCAACCGGAGCACGATCATGTCGCAACAGCCCCATTACTTCGCCGAGCGAGGCCTGCTCTGATCTCGGGGGCTTCGGCCCTCTTTTTGCTACGCCCAAGGCTGCCCCTTGACGCCGTTACTTGACCCCGTTGCTGTCGCCTAGTGAACCTGTTTCATATGCGTATCGTCCACCGGATCGTCGGGGCCGAGATCTAATGCGCAGTTCGCCAGCGAGGCCGGCGATCGATGAGCTTGGGGCACTCGGCAGCTGGCCGTAGTGCTCGGCACTATTCTCCGCGATGGCTGCGAACGGTGCCCGCCGTCTGCTCTCTACACCTGCCCCGCCGTAGAGGCTTGGCTCGGCGTTGGCTCGGATGCCGCAGCATCCAGGGCTCCCGCCGACTTTGACGGGCCTCACTTCGGGCGTTCCCCCCCAAAGGCTCAAATTGTTCAAGTCCCTTGTGTCTATCGATTTCACCACTCAGGCCTAGCGCGAAGCGATGGACCTTACGATTTCCTTCTACCGGCGCCTAGTTGGCTCCTGACCGCTGGTCAAGCCATGAAGCCACTGCGTGGCTGCTCGCAAACCGTTGCCGCAATTGGCCTTTTGCCTTGGTGTTGTGAGAGAAAAAGCTTGACGAAACAGCATCACAATAACGCGGGCCGCCCGCGAATCACGCCGAATGAAGCACACGTCGCAAGCGGCTGCGGGCAAAGGTCTGCTCGTCTCTTTGATATTGACTAAAACGTCAGGCTGACGATAATGTCGTCAAACATCGGGTGCCACCTATGGCGGCGCCCGGCCATTGGAGACGCCATGACCCGTCCGCCCCGCAGCGTGCTGCGCACGCCGCCGGCTTTCCCCGAAAGTGCGCTGCCTGCCTTCGTCCAGAAGCTCGACCGGCCCGAAGCCCTGGTCAAGGCCCAGGCGCTTGCCTTCCTGATGTTCGAGAAGCGCGACCTGCGCGCGACGCAGACCTTCCTGACGGATTTCGGCATGCGTTGCGTGTCGCGCACCGGCAGCCGGCTGTTGATGCGCGGCGCCGGCCCCCAGCCGTGCCTGATGCTCGCGACGCCAGGGCAGCGCTCGCGTTATGTCGGCGCGGCCTTTTCGGTGCGCAGCGAGGCAGACCTGGACTACCTCGAGGCCAACGCGAATGCGCGCCGCCTCCAGGCAGACGAGATTCCGGGCGGCGGCGCCGGCGTCGAACTGACCGACCCCGCCGGGAACTTACTGTGGCTGGGGACCGGCCAGCAGCCGGTCGACCCGCTGCCATTGCGGGACCCGCTGCATTCGCTCACCAACGACCCGGGACAGCTTCGGCGGGTGAATGCTACGGTCCGGCCGCCGCTGGAGCCCGCGGCCGTGGTCAAGCTCGGCCACGTCGTGCTCCAGACCGTCGACTTTCCCGGCATGGCGCGCTGGTATATGCGTCATCTCGGCCTGATCCCGACCGATGTCCAGTATCTGGAGGACGGGTCTCCCAATCTCTGCTTCTTCCGCCTGGACCTCGGCAGCACGCCCGCGGACCATCACGCCTTCGTGCTCGCCGGCGGCATCGAGGAGAAATACGAGCACAGCGCATACGAGGTGCTCGACCTCGACGCGCTCGGCCAGGGCAACAACGTGCTGCGCGCGAATGGCCACCGCCATATGTGGGGTATCGGGCGCCATGTGCTCGGCAGTCAGCTGTTCGATTACTGGTTCGATCCGGACGGCATGGAATTCGAGCACTACGCCGACGGTGATGTCTTCACCGCCGACCGGGAAACCCACTACGTGCCGCTGGAAATGTCCGGCATCTGGGCATGGGGCGACGACGTCCCCGCCAGCATGGGTGTCAAGCGCAATCTCGCCACGGTGTTCCGGGTTGCGCGGCTGCTGCGCGCCGGCCAGCTCTCGGCCGCGCGGCTGAAGCTGCTTGGCCGCGCGATGACCCAGGCGCGGCCCTGGCTCTGAGCCTGCGCATCCGCCCCTCTACGAACCCCCCTCACGTCAAGGAAAGCAAATGTCCGTCAAAGTCGTCCGATATCTCCACGGCGGCGAACCCTGCTGGGGTGTGGTCCACGACCGCCGCATCGCGCCCCTGTCTTGCGGCTCTGCCAGCACCGCCGACTTCGTCACGAACGGCCTCGAAGCCGCGTGGCGCAGCACCCCCGGCCAGGCCACGCTGCCGCTCGACGCCGTCACGCTGCTGCCGCCGGTCACGTCTGACCGCCAGTTCCTGTGCCAGGGCATCAACTACGCCAGCCATGTGCGTGAGTCCGGCATGGACCCTGACAAGATCGGCTTCAACACCCTGTTCACCAAGGCCCCGTCCTGCCTTGCGCCCGCCGACGCCGACGTGGTGCGGCCGGCGCATGTGCATCTGCTCGACTACGAAATCGAGCTTGGTCTCGTGGTGCGCAAGCCGCTGAGCGAGGCGGTCCAGGTCGGGCCGGACCAGCTGCACGAGTACCTCGCTGGCGTGACCATCGTCAACGACATTTCGGCGCGCGACGTCCAGCTGCCGCAGGCCCAGTTCTACAAGGGCAAGAGCTACCGCAGCTTCGGCCCGGTCGGGCCTTTCCTGGTGCTGTTGGACAAGGAGGAATGGCGGCGCTGGCCCGCGTTCCGCATGCAGCTGCATGTCAACGGGCAGCCCCGCCAGGACGCCTATTGCGGCGACATGATTTTCAAGCCGCACCAGACGCTTACCGAGATGTCCGCGCTGCACGACCTGCAAGCCGGCGATCTGATCGCCACCGGCACGCCGGCCGGCTGCGCCGCCCGTGCGCCTGGCAAGCTGGCGATGTGGGTGTTCCGGCATTTGCTGTCCGAGAGTGCGAAGTGGCGCCTCTTCATCAAGAAGGGCTTGTCCAACCCGGCTTACCTGCGGCCGGGCGACATCATGACCGCCTCGATCCGCACCGACGACGGCGCCATCGACCTGGGCGAGCAGCGCAATCGGGTGGTGGCGGCATGAGCGACAGCTATATCGCCGCCATCGACGGCTTTGGCGATGCGTTCGCGTTGCGGCTGCGCCCGGCGCCCCGCCCGCAGCCGCGCCAGGGCGAGATCGTGGTGCAAGTGGAGGCCGCGGCGGTCAATCCCATCGATGTGCGCCGCCGCGGCGGCTACGGCAGCAGGCTTTTCTCTCTGATGGGCGCGGCGCGCATGCCGCTCGTGCTCGGTAACGATTTTGTCGGGACGGTTTGCGCGGTGGGCCAGGGTGTGACCGGGCTGCGCGAAGGCGATGCCGTGTTCGGCGCCAAGCCGCCATCGAGTGCGGGCACGCATGCCACCCATGTCGCCATGCGCGCCGAACACGCTCGCCTGAGGCCGTCGTCCATCCCGGCCGCCGCCCTGGCGACGCTACCGTACAACTTCCTGACCGTGACGCGCGCGTTCGCCGACGCCGGGATCTGCCGCGAGACCGTGAACGGGCGTCCCGTGCTCGTGCACGGCGCAACCGGTGGCCTGGGCCAGATCGCGGTCTGGTTGCTGCGCAGGCTGGGAGCGAGTGTTACCGCTGTCGGCGGAGGTAAAGGACTCGTTGCCTGCCTGGCCGCTGGCGCTGACGTACTCGTCGATCGCCACCGCCAGTCGCTGGCGAGCCTGCCGCGGCATTTCGCCGCCACCCTGAATTTCGCCAACTGGGATGACGAAGCGGACCTGCTGCGCCGGCTGGCGCCCGACGCGGCCGGTCATGCGACCACGGTACATCCGCTGCTCGGCAACTTCGACCGGCTGGGACTGTTCAGAGGCGGGGTGGCCACGCTGGTTGGCAAGCGTGGCAAACGGGGGCTGATAGCGAAGGGCGCGCGCTATGGGTGGACGACCTTCCGCCCGAACCCTTCGGCCTTGCAGGCACTGGCCGATTGCGCGGCGGCGCTGGCGCCCGCCGAGGTTAAGACTTTTGCGCTCAGCCAGGCCGGGCAGGCGTTCCTGCACGTCGGGCAAGGCCAACCCCGGCGGGCCGTCCTGCTGCCAGGGGAACTCTAGAAAAAGACAGCGCCACCACAAGGAGACAAGCATGCCCCATAACATAAACGACCGCGGGATGCGTACCGGCGGCATCCGGACCCAGGCCGATATCGACGAATTCGAACGCACGCCCTGGCAGGAAAAACTGCCCGCGCAGAACACCTACGAACTGCTGTGCCGTGCCTGCGACAGTCATCCGGACAAGACCGCGTTGCGCTTCGTCATGACCGGGGAGGCTGACGCGCCAGACTTTGTCGTCGATTACGCAACCCTCAAGGCGCGCGTGACGCAAGCGGCCAACGCCTTTCACCGCGCCGGCATTACCACCGGCACGGCGGTGGCGTTGCTGCTGCCCAATCTGCCCCAGACCCATTACGCCTTGCTGGGCGCGCAGGCTGCCGGCATCGCCAGTCCCATCAACCCGATGCTGGAGGTCGACTATGTCGCCGCCATCGTCAATGAGACAGGCGCGCAAGCGCTGGTCGCCTGCGCCCCGGTCTCTGACAGCGCGCTGTGGGACAAAGCCGTCGCCGTGGCCGACCGTTGCCCATCGGTGCGGACCCTGTTCGTCGTCAGCGCTGCGCCGTATCTTCCTGCCGCGCAGCGTGCGCGGGTCGACGCGGCCTTCGACACGGCGTCAAGGCCATGCCGCGCGGACGTGAAGATGGTCGGCTTCGACCAGGCGCTGGCGGCCGAGCCGTCGGACACGCTGGTTTCGAAGCGCCGCATCCTGGCGACTGACCTCTGCTCGCATTTCCATACCGGCGGTACTACCGGCCTGCCCAAAGTCGCGACGCACACGCATCTCAATGAAGTCTTCGTCGCGTCGATGCTCAAGGCGCTGATCCCGTCGCCAAACACGATCCTGTGCGGCCTCCCACTGTTCCACGTGAACGGCGCGATGATCACCGGCCTTGCCGCATTCCATGGCGGCTGGGAGGTCGTGATGCTGACGCCCGCCGGCTATCGGGGCCAGGGCGTGATGCCGAACTTCTGGAAGCTGGTCGAACGGTTCCGCGCCACCAGCTTCAGCGGCGTGCCGACGATCTACGCCGCGCTGGCCGAGCTGCCGCGGGAAGGCGCCGACATTGCGTCGTTGCGCTTCGCCTTTTGCGGCGCCGCGCCGCTGCCGGCCGAGGTTGCGCGGCGCTTCGAAGCCGCCGCTGGCATTCCGCTGTACGAGGGCTACGGTCTGACCGAAGGCGCGTGCGTCTCGGCCCTCAATCCGCCGCAGGGCGAACGTCGCCTCGGCACGGTCGGCCTGCGCCTGCCGCACCAGGCAATCGGCGCCTGGAAGGTCGACGGCTCCGGCCACGCCACCGAGCCTTGCGCGCCGGGCGAAACCGGCGTCATCGGCATCAACGGCCCCAATGTGTTTCCCGGCTATCTGCGCGAGCAAGACAATGGTGGCATCTGGCTCAGGCCGGGATGGCTCAATACCGGCGACCTCGGCCATCTCGATGCCGACGGCTATCTGCATCTGACCGGCCGTGCCAAGGAACTGATCATCCGCGGCGGCCACAACATCGATCCGGCGATGATCGAGGACGCGCTGCTGCAGCATCCGGCCGTGGCAATGGCGGCCGCGGTCGGCCAGCCGGATGCGCACAGCGGGGAGTTGCCAGTCGCCTACGTCACGCTCAAGCCAGGCTTCACCCCGGCTGCCGACGAATTGCTCGCGGCCGCGCGCAACCTCGTGCCGGAACGCGCTGCAGTGCCGGTGCGGATCGACATCCTGCAGGAGATGCCGCTGACTTCCGTCGGCAAGGTGGCCCGGGCGGAGCTGCGCATGCGCGCTGCCGGGCAAGTGTTCCGAGAGATCCTGGCGCAGGCCGGCACGGCCGCCAGCGTGCGCGTGGGGCCGGATATCCGGCGCGGCACCGTCGCCTTCGTCCAATGCCCCGCCCCGGACGTCGCGCGCGTGCAGGATCTGCTCGGACGGTTTCCGTTCCCGCTCGACTTCAACGGCCCGGTGTGAACGCGCCGAGTCCCCTCCCGTAGAGAAACCGCTCATGAATACCACATTGCCCGAGCAGGTCGACGTCTTGCTGGTGGGCCTGGGCCCGGTCGGCGCCACCGCGGCCAACCTGCTCGGACGCTACGGCGTCCGTACCCTGGCCATCGACAAGGCCGCTGATATTTTCACCGCGCCCCGGGCCATCGTGCTCGATAACGAAGCGCTGCGCATCTTGCAGATGGCAGGGCTCGAGGAAGGCGCGTTCGAAACGCTGGCCATTGCCAAGGTGCAGATGCATTCGCCGCTGTTCGGCAGATACGCGCGTGCCAACACAGCCGGCACCATGGACTGCCACCCGCGACTGGTCACGTTCTATCAGCCAGATCTCGAACGCGCCTTGCGCGCCCGCTTGAGCCGCTATCCCTGCGTGAGCATCGCGCTTGGCGCCGATCTCACCGGTTTCGACGACGACGGCGAAACGGTGCGCGCCACTGTGTGCCTTCCCGGCGGTGACACGGCCACCGTGCGCGCGCGCTATATCGTGGGCGCGGACGGCGCCAATTCTTTCGTGCGGCGCCACGCCGGCCTTGCCTTCGAAGGCAAGACCTTCACGCAGGACTGGCTGGTCGTCGACGCCCTGAACGTGCCCAACCCGATAGACCATGTCGAATTCCTGTGCGACCCGCGCCGGCCTACGCCGCACATGGTTGCCCCGGGCGGCAGGCAACGCTGGGAGTTCATGCTGCAGCCCGGCGAGACGCGTGAACAGATGGAATCGCCTGACAAGATCCGCGAGCTGCTCGCCCCCTGGTGCAAGCCGGAGGACATCACGATCGAGCGCACAGCGGTCTACCGGTTCCATGCGCGCATCGTCGATCGTTTCTCCAAGGGTAGGGCGTTCCTGGTGGGCGACGCCGCGCATATCACGCCGCCCTTCGTCGGCCAGGGGCTCGTCGCCGGGCTGCGCGACGTGGCCAACCTGTGCTGGAAGCTCGCCTGGGTCGTGCAGGGAAGGGCGACGCCCGCCATTCTTGAAACCTACGACACCGAGCGGCGCCCACACGCCCGCTCCATCATCAACCTGGCGCTCCTGATGGGCCGGCTGGTGATGCCGCGCAACCGGCTGGCGGCATTTGCCGTCCATGGCGCGATGGCGCTGATGCAGCGCATGCCCTGGGCTCGAGCCTTCTTCGAGGACCTGAAGATCAAGCCGCCGGCGCGTTTCAGGCGCGGCCTGTTCCAGCGCGGCAAGACGCGCGCGAGGCTGGTGCGCGGCGGTCTGCTGCCGCAAGCGCTTGTGCGCCGCAGGCCGGGGGCACCCATCGTGCCGAGCGACGATGCGCTCGGGGCGCGGCTCGTGCTGGCGGGATTCGGCTGCGATCCCGCGCCGATGCTCGACCGTAGCCTCCTGGCGGCATGGCGGCAGGCAGGCGGCGCCATCATGCAGCTGCGCCATTGCGGACAAGGCGAGCATGGGCCGCTCCAGGCGCACGAGCGGCAGGACGGACATTCCTGGGAGGACATGTCGGACCAGCTTATCCCGGGGGCCGCACCCGTCGGCTGGATCGCGGTCGTGCGTCCCGACCGCACCGTGCTGCACGACGGCCCGCTCGAAGCCGTCGACGACATCGTCCGAGAGTCGCTGGCAATGCTGGGAGAGGGAAGCCCCTTGCCAGACGGCATGGCGCGCGCGTTGCGCGCCGCAGGCTGACATTGGTCTGACCTGATCGCTTTGGCGTGCGCACCCGCGCGCCAGCGATGTGCTGGCGATGACGCCCCGTCCGACCAGAGGCATCCCGCGATAACCGCGGGCGAACACACCGGCCCCGGTCGAGGCAAGGGTCGATCCCGGCTCGTCAAAAAATAAAGCAAAACGGCTTTGATGCCGGAGGAGACAAAGATGGCAACGAGAACAGCGGACGCGCTTCGCTCCGTCGTCTCATGGACCATGCTTGCGTGGTCTTGCGCGGGATGGGGGGCGGAGGGCTTCGAGCCGCGCTACAACCTCGCCGGTAGCCTGGGCGGCGAGATGTTTGCGCCGCCCAACCAGACCGGCATTATCAGCGCGCTCGCCGCCACCTACGTCAGTGTCAGCAAGGTGACCGGGGACGATGGCGGGCAGCTGACCCAGAGCCTTCCGGGGGGCACCGTTGCCTTGCCCAAGCCGACGCCGTCGGCCCTTTATCCCTCTTATTCGCGTGGCACGGTAGAGATTCCAGCCTCCGGCACCATGACGCGCTGGGACCTCGTGCTCGGCTATATCACCAGCGAGCAGTATGGCGGCGGGCGGCTGGCCTTTGCCGTCGACGTTCCATTCGCCAGGAAATCTCAGTCAATCAGCACGAGCGGCGCCACGCCGGTGCTCAACTGGAGTCCCGCGGTTCCGGCCGACGTGCAGAGCGCCGTGCAAGGGCAATTCAGCAGCCAGTACCAGGGCGCGCTCAAGGCGCAGGGCGCGAGCGAAAGCGGCGACGTCAGCGGTCTCGGGGACGTCGAGCTCATCGCCGGCTGGCACTACGTGGGCGACAAGTTGCGGGTGCTGGGCAGCGCTGCGCTGGTGGTGCCGACGGGGAAGTACAGCGCCGACGCCGGCCCGGATATCGGCAACGGCAACTTCTACACGGTGCGCCCTGCCATCCAGGTGGCCTACCTGCCCACATCGAACCTGGCCTTCGCAGCCAAGGTATCCGCGGGCCTGAACAGCCGCAACCGGGACAACGATGTACGCAGCGGCAACTGGTTCGGCGTGGAGCTGGCTGCCGGGTACAAAACGCCGATCGGGGTGGTGGGCGTGCATGGGATCCGGATCCAGCAGTACCAGGACGACGAGAACAATCCGCTGGGCGCAAGCCGTCTCCGTTCCAACAACCTGGGGGCGTTCTTCACGACGATGATCCCGGTGGTCGATGTGGCATTGACCGTGCAGTACATGGCGACGACATCGTCGCGCAATGCCAAGCACGGAAACTTTACCCAGGTCCGACTGATCCGGATGTTCTGACTGCCGCCAGGGGGCCGGCCGAGTATTCCCGGCGCTCCCCGACGGCGCCGGTCATTCCGGCTGAATGCCGGCGGCTTTGATCACCTCAGCCCATTTCACGGTCTCGCCGCGCACGAACGCGGCCAGCTCTTCTGGCGTCGATGGGGAGGGTTGGCCTCCTGTCCGGCTGAAGTATTCAGTAGCCGCCGGGTTCGTCAACCCCTGTCGAATCAGCTGGCTCATCCGCGCGACCACCGGCTTTGGCGTATTGGCAGGAAAGAAGGCAGCAACCCAGGCCGTCATCTCGTACCCCGGCAGGCCGCTTTCCGCCATGGTCGGGACATTGCCGAGCAGGGGATGGCGGCTGGACGTGGTCACGGCGACCGCGCGCAGCTTGCCGTTCTGAATCAGGGGCAGGGCCGGATTGATGTCGGAAATCATGAAGTCCACCTGGTGGCCCATCAAGTCGGTCAGGCCCTGCGGCACGCCCTTGTAGGGCACATGCAGTGCCGATGAGCCGCTCATCATCTTGTAGAGCTCACTGGCGACCCGGGTGGAAGAACTGCCGCTGGCGAAGGTCATCTTGCCTTGCCGGCTTTTCGCCAGCGTGGTCAGTTCTGACACCTTCTGCACCGGGCTGTCGGATGGCACCACCAGGACCAATCCGCTCTTGGCGATCAGCGAAACCGGCGCATAGTCCTTGATGGGATCATAGGGCAGCTTCCTGAACAGGGACGCATTGGCCGCGTGGGTGGTATTTGTCGTGATCAGCATCGTGTACCCATCTCCGGGCGCCGTCGCGACCGCCGTGGCCGCGATGAACCCGTTGGCACCGGGGCGGTTTTCCACGACGACGGTCTGTCCGGTCTGGGCCGTGATGGTCCGCGCGATGTAGCGCGCGATGTTGTCCGTGCCACTGCCTGCAGGGAACGGCACCACGACACGAATTGGTTTTTCCGGATACTCGTTCGGGCCGGTTGCCCACACCCATTGCGGGGCCGCTGAGGCAGCTGCCAGTCCGGACAGCAGGGCGAGCATGCGTCGCCGGGGAAATCGCTGGATCATCTTGTCTCCTCCCGCATCCCGGGATCTGATGGATTGACTTGGCCGCGCTTGCGTCAGGACAGCGGATCGTGTGCGCGAATGACAATCAGCTCGCACGTCCCGTCTGCCGATTCGAGGCTGAGCTCCGCACCGTCGGGAACGTAGACCCACTCCCCAGTCCCGGCGGCAAAGCGCTCGCCTTCGATGCGACCGTGAATCGTGCCGCCACGCACGTAGAGCACCTGCTCGGTCTCGCCAAGCCTGTGCGGCTCGGCGCCGCCATCGGCAGCAAGATCGACCATGTAAATGTCGAGAAACCGGGAATCGACGGTCTGGCGTGTGATGACCGGCCTGGCGAGCGCGCCACGGTAGTGCGGCAGGGCGATCGGTTCGGTGCTGGCGGGAACGTCGCGGACCTCGGCGGCACCGGCCTGAAGGCGCGGATCGTCCGGGCCGGTCGCAGTCACTGCTGCGTTCGGGTTCTCGCTGTACGGCGGCGCGTAGACCACCATCACCTGCACCGGTTCGTCGCTGATGACCTCGAAGCGATGGAAGACGCCGGCCGCATTGAAGCTCCAGTCCCCTGCGCGCAAGACGCGCTGCTTTCCCGGTAGTTCGCCGAGACCCTCGCCGGCGAGCAGGAACGACGCCTGCTCGAGGTTCGGGTGTGCATGCGGCAACGCGCCATGGCCCCGCGATATCGTGCCCAGCAGGACCTCGAGCCGGCGCGCGCCGACAGTCTCCTTGCCGATGATGCGCTGGTTCGCCGTTCCCGTGTGGTTGGCCGGTGCGTATGCGGCCACGTCAGTGGCCCTCCGTACAAAGGGTGATGTCATACCGATGTCTCCTTTCTCGAATGGTGAAGGCTGTCGCGCTCAGCGGCGGCTGTCGGGGATGGCCAGCGCCGGGTAGTGCTCGGTCAGCTTGGCTGGCATCTCCACATCCAGGATGAAACGATCACCGCGATACCAGAACTCCCCTGCCAGGAGCACATTGCCGTCGACGTCCAGCGTCGATCGAATGATCCTGGCGATTGGCGCCCCGAAGCCATAGGCGAGATCGCGTGCCAGGATGTAGTCGGCCGGCTCGACCGTCATGGTCTGCTGCATCATGCCAAGGCGGTCGCCTTCGACCTGGCGCAGCAGGTGACCGAGCTTGTGGTGCTTTTCGCCACCGCGTGGAAAGCGGGCAAAGACTGACGAGGCCACATACACCTCGATCAGGCAGAATGGCGTGCCGCCATGCAAATGCAGTTTGCGGACCATCACATAGCTGTCCAGCGGCGTGCCGCGGCGGGCCAGCCCCGGCCGCAGCGCCACGCCCTCGCGCATTTCCAGGATGCGGATTTCCAGCTCGCTGCCATGGGCCGATTCGTCATTGATGGCGGAGCGCAGGCCTTCTCCGGGTGCTGGCGGCTGCTTCATGACGTGGGTGCCACGACCGCGCTGGCTGCTGACCAGCCCCTCTTCCGTCAGCGCAGCAAAGGCCTGGCGAACGGTGACCTTGGCGATCCCGTAGGTTTGCGCGAGGCTGTCCACGGTTGGCAGCTGCATGCCCACCGGGTACTCGCCCGAAACGATCTTGTGCCGGATGACGCTGGCCAGTTGTCGATATCGCGTCACGCCGCCGATGCCGTCGTCGGCGAGGATGACGCCCTCGTTGGCAGCTGCGTTGGACGCATTGCTCGTCATGACAACAACTCCCGCGGCACGCGCACCGGCATGGTCAGCAGGATCTGCGCCATGCCCTTGCCAAGCGGATCATTGCGCAGCGACGCCATGCCACCGCCATCCAATGCTGACTCGCAGACAAAGTTCATGGCGTCGAAGCCGGGCAGGTCGTAGCATGTCACCGGTCCCTTCACCAGATACCCAAGCCAGTCCGCCACGCGCGCCACCGTCACTTCGGCCCGCAGCACGGGCAGGTACGCCGGCCGGCGGGCGATCAGCCCGATGTTGGAGGTATCCCCCTTGTCACCGCTACGGCCATAGGCAAGCCGTATCAGCGGAACTTCGACGGTATCGTGTTCCGCAGGGCCGGCGCCCGTTGGTTCAGCGACTGCAGGTGCTGCGGCCGCGACCGGTGCCGCCGGGCTGCCCGAAGGAACGGTGACGCCGCTGCGTACGCCGTCCATCACCACCGCCGGGGTCAGGGCGCTCTTGTCGAGCAGGAATGCATACTGGCGGATCGATGGCGAGGGACTGGAACGCCCACCGGCCGAGCCCGTCGTGCCCGGCGCCCAACTGGTCCCCGCCGCGGCGATTTCCCGCGCGAACAGTTCCAGCGCCGCCTTCTCGGGATGCATCACCGCCAGCCGCATCACCGCCTCGCGGGTGTGTCGGACGGCAGCATGTGGCCCAAAGCAGGACTCCGCTCCCAGCACCTCTATGTGGGTGCGACTGTAGTCTCCCCACCCGTTCTCCCCGAACAGCTTGCGCGTGCGGGCAAGGATCGCCTGCGCCGTGCGTTCCGCCTTGGCGACCGCGTCGACGCCGACGATGGAAAGCTGTGCATTGCAGCGAAAGCCGTCGACGTAGGTGGCACAGACCTTGTAGGCATTGCCCGGGGCCCGCCCGCGCGCGCCGCTGACTTCCACCAGGTCCGGCGCGGCCTGCCGAAGGGTTACCTGCGTGAAATCGCAGGTGACGTCTGGCAGCAGGTAGGTGGCCGGGTCGCCGATCTCGTACAGCACCTGCTCGCCGACCGTGGCGGTATTGACCAGTCCGCCGGTGGCGGGCGGCTTGCCGACCAGGAAGGTGCCGTCGGCACGGCACTCGACCACCGGATAGCCGATGTCGTGCCAGTCCGGGACGCTTTCCCAGTCGGTATGCAAGCCGCCCGTCGCCTGGCACCCGCACTCGATGATGTGGCCGGCCAGACTGCCTTGCGCCAGGCGGTCATAGTCGTCCGCCTGCCAACCGAACTCGTGCATCAGCACGCCGAGCGTCACGGCACTGTCCACGCAGCGTCCGGTGATGACGATCTGGGCGCCCTGGTCCAGCGCTTGTTTGATCGGCAAGGCCCCCAGGTACGCGTTGGCGCTGACCACCTTCTCCGGCAGGGGTCGGCCTTTCTGCATGTCCTGCACACCGGCTTCGCGCAGCTGTGGAAGCAGCGGCATCACGTCATCGCCTTCCACCACGGCGATGCGCAGCGTCAGCCCCTGTTCCGCGGCCAGCGCGGCAATTGCCTGCGCACACCCGTGCGGGTTCATGCCGCCCGCGTTGCTGACCACGCGAATCCCACGCTCGGCAATCTCTCCGAGCAGGGCCTTCATTGTCACCGTCACGAAATCGGTGGCGTAACCCAGTTCCGGCTTGCGCAATCGGGCGGCGGCGAGAATCGACATGGTCAGTTCGGCCAGGTAGTCGAACACCAGGTAGTCGATATCGCCGTGGCGCACAAGCTGTGGTGCGCCAACGCTGCTGTCGCCCCAGAACCCGGAAGCCCCGCCAATGCGTACCGTTTTCGCGTCCATTCTCATCTCCCTATCTGCCAGCCCACTCGGGCTGGCGCTTCTCGCGGAATGCCAGCTGGCCTTCGCGCGCGTCCTCTGTCAGTGCAAACAGCCCGATCTGGCTTTCCGTGAACGCCATGGACTGCTCGAACGACATGGTTTCCATATGCTTGAGCGTGTACAGCCCCCGACGGATGGCGGCGGGCGAATTGTTCCGCAGGCGGGTCAGCAGCAAGTCCAGCCTGGCGTCGAGATCGTCGCTGACATCGTTGATGAGCCCCGCGGCCAGCGCTTCCCGCGCGGACAGTGGCTCGCCGCACAGGCACAATTCGGTGAGCGTGCGACGCGGCACCAGGTGCTGCAGCACGCTCAGCACCTGCGCCGGGAACAAGCCCAGCTTGACCTCCGGCAGGCCGAAGCGGGCACCTTCGCTGGCTATCGCCAGATCGCACATCGCCATCAGCCCCATGCCGCCCGCCATGCAGGCGCCATTGACACGGGCGATCAGCGGCACCGTCGACTGCCTGGCGCAGCGGAAAAGGTCCGCCATCCCCAGGTAGGGCTCGGCGTAATCGAAGGCAAAGGATTTGCCGGTCTGCAGATCGGCGCCGGCGCAGAACGCCTGCTCGCCCATTCCGGTAATGACCACAGCGCGGATGTCGGCGTCGCGATTGGCGCGCCGGATGCCGTCGCGAAGTCCCTGCAGCACCCCCGGCGTGATGGCATTGCGGCGCTCCGGCCGGTTGATGG
Source organism: Cupriavidus sp. SK-4 (assembly GCF_000611125.1). Taxonomy (NCBI): domain Bacteria; kingdom Pseudomonadati; phylum Pseudomonadota; class Betaproteobacteria; order Burkholderiales; family Burkholderiaceae; genus Cupriavidus; species Cupriavidus sp. SK-4. The sequence continues at coordinate 18,330 of NZ_JFJW01000045.1, read as the reverse complement.
TCAGGTAGAGTGCTGCGTCCCGGACCTCGCTCAGCAGTTCGTCATTCATGCGGAGTTCCTCCTTCGGTGCGTTGCACTTGTGACCCATCCCTGGAGATGCCAGACGCGAACAGCGTATCGATGGCGTCGTCGTCGTAGCCGGCCTCACGCAGGACCTCGCGGCTGTGCTCACCCAGGCTTGGTGCATGGCGGCGGCTGGTCGGTGGGGTGCCATGCCATTCGCTGGGCACCGCCATCTCCCGGATACGCCCGACGGCCGGGTGGTCCGATTCGCTGAAGAAACCGATGTCCTGCAAATGGGGATCGTCCAGCAGCGACTCGAATGTGTGCATCGGAAAGACCGGAACATCGGCGTCCTTGAGCAGGGTGCGCCATTCCTCGGTGGTGCGCTTGGCCATTTCGTCGCTGACCATGGCATACAGCTCGGTGATGTTGGCGGTGCGGGTGTTGATGTTGGCGTAGCGCGGATCGGTGTCGTACACCTCCGGCTTGCCAATGACCTCGAGGAAGGCCCGCCAATGATGATCGTGATAGATCAGGCAGCAGACATGTCCGTCCTTGGTCTGGTACGGTCGCCGCTCGGGCGAGAGCAGGCGCGGATAGCCGAAGCCGCCCTTGGGCGGGACGAAGGTCTCGCCATACAGGTGGTCTCCCATCACATAGGGAACCATGGTCTCGAACATCGGGACATCAACGCGCTGGCCTTTGCCGGTGCTCATGCGCGCATACAGGGCGGCACAGATCACGCCGAAAGCATAGAGTCCCACCGAGCGATCGGCGATGGTGATTGGCAGGTATCGCGGACTGTCGCCACTGCCCAGCGAAACGGCTAGCGGCAGGCCGGTTGCGGCCTGGATCAGATCATCGAAGGCAGCCTGGGGCGCGTAGCGTCCGCGCTGCGAAAAGCCGAACATGCCGACATAGACCAGGCGCGGATTGATGGCCGACAGCGATTCATAGTCCAGCCCCAGCCGCTGCATGGCCTGCGGGCGCACGTTGTAGGCCAGCACGTCGGCATCCCGTACCAGGGAAAGCAGGGCCTCCCGCCCCTCGGGCGCTTTCAGGTCAAGCACGATGCTGCGCTTGTTGCGGTTCAGGCCAAGGAAGAGCGGCCCCAGCTTTTCATCGCCGCAGGGACCTATGCCGCGCGTACTGTCTCCGCCCGGCGCCTCGACCTTGATTACATCGGCGCCAAGGTCAGCCAGCATCTGCGTGGCAGAGGGCCCCATGAATACTGACGTGATGTCAACGACTTTCACGCCGGCCAGCGGCCCCGTTGTCTGGTCTTTCTTCATATCCCTTTCATCTCGGTGGGGCAATGTATGACGGCTGGCCGGGAGGCCACCGTTGCCTGCCGGTTGGCCGCCACATCGCGCTTGCAACAACACATCGATCATCGGTCGACCTCCGGCCTGGCCAGCCCTGGTATCCGCTTCTTGATTTTCGAGACGGTGTGGAGCTTCACCCGCTGCGCCCATGGCCCATCGATGGTGCGCAGATTCTTGTCCTTGAGATGCGCCAGGCCGAGCTCGTCGCTGAGTTGCGCAAGGGACGTCTCGACATCGAGCGAGAGGTTGGTGACAAGAACGTCGCCGCCATGGAAGACGAGGCTGTTCGACCAGAGGAAGCCGATGGGCGCCCCCTTGCGATCGATGCCGCCGAAGTCGCCGAGCTTGGCAATCACCTGCCCCTGCGTCGGCTCGAGCACAAGAATCTCGTTAGACTGGTTGCACGCGATCCAGAGGTTGTCGTGCTCGTCGATGATCAGGCCGTCGGGACCGCCGCCGATCCGGTTGACGAAGACTTCAGGCGTGCCGGGCTCGAGCGTCGACCCGGTCACCGGTATCTTGACGACGGTGTCGTTCGCCGTATTGGCGACGAACAAGGCCGTCTTCTTGTTGTTGAACGACAAGCCATTGGCGCCGATGGTCGGTGGTATCCGCGTGGGCTTCAGCAGCGCGCTGGTGACCCATGCCGACGCTTCGCCGCCGGCGGGTCCGACTTTCCAGATGATGCCCTGGTGGGCGTCGGTCACGTAGACGTTTCCGGCGGGGTCGAACGTCATCCCGTCGAGGCCGGGGTTCTTGCCGCTGACCGTCATGAATACGGACGAGGCACCCGTCCTGGGATCGACGCTCAGGATCTTCGCGCCCAGGTAGTCGACGACGAGCAACTGGCCCGTCCGGGGATGGAAGCCGAGGTCAAGCAACAATCGGCTCGAGCCCTTGATGGTGACAGTGCGCAGGTGCTTGCCCTGCGGGTCGAACACAAGCAGCGCGCCCTCGCTCGTCCTGGGTTTTTCCACCGCCACCGTGACGACGTAGACGTTGCCCTCGCGGTCCACGGTGATCCCCTCGGGATGCGCCTCACCCGCGGGCAAGGTGGCGAATGCCTCAACCTTGCCGCGCTCCCAGGCTCTTGCGGCCAGCGGTGTCGCCAGCAACACAAGCCAAATCAGCATTGGCAGTATCGGCATCCTGTGGGCTTTGATCATTCTCATATTGCACTCGCTCAATCGCGCGGATTGATGGATCGTCACAAATTGATCTGATCGGTGTCGTACACGCTGATCTCCAAAGGAGCAGAGGAACGGCACCGCGCAGGCCGACGAGCGGCCTGCCATGGTGGTAAGTCGCCTTTTTATTCCTCAGTAACGTCGGAGCCGTTGCCGCGGACGTAGGGCATCGGTCCGATGCCGCGTGCGGCCGCGAGCGTGTGGAGCGCGTACTGGATCGAGAGCGCGTCATTGAGCGAGTGGAAGGTGCCGTCCTCGTTGAAGCTCACTTGCGCGCCTTCGATCCAGGCGATGGTGATCGTGTCCTCGGTGTTGTCCTCGGGGGTATAGAAGGTGTGCACCGAGCCGCCGGGTTCGTACAGGTAGGAGCCGGCCGTCTGCGGCTGGTCGGGGTACTCGCGATACTTCCAGCAGCCCTGGATCGTCCACACCTGCGCCGTCCCGGTGTGGTAGTGGATCGGCAGGGAACAACCGGGTTCCACGATGGCCATGAAGACCCACTCGCCGCGCTCGGGGTCCAGGCGCAGCGGCTTGATGTGGATGCCCGGAAAGACGTCCTTGATCAGCGGGATCTGCTCGATGTTGACGGTCAGGAGCTTGTCCTGCGGCAGGGCGGGCAGCGGCAGCTTGGCGCCGGTGGACGTGGTGGGCTGCTCGAGAATTCTTGCATTCATGAGTTGTCTCCGTTTGTCAGAGGATGTGAAACAGTGGAAGGAAGCCGCCCTTTGATGAGACGGAAGAGTCACGCCGGTCCGGCGGGAAACTCAGAGCTGTGGCGGCAATGCGCCGAGGAATAGAAGCGTCCAGCGCGACGGTGAAGCCTGGATAACCTCTGCCCGGCCGCATGTCACTGGATACTCCTAAAGTTCTAATGTTAGAAGTTTAGAGGCTGAGGAAGGTTTTTTCTGCCCCTTGTTTACCCTAGGGACCGGATCAAGGGCCTATCGCTTCATTTGTGCTCGCTAGCCGCTCGCCGCTGGGGTTCGGTTATGGCGGGCACCGCCTTCAATGCGGACGCCGGGATCTCGATTTCGGAGACGTAGCGGTCACCCCGATACCAAGTGACGCCCGCGTAGAGCACGCTGCCTTTGCCATCCAGAAGACGCCGCGACATCTTGGCGACGGGTGAGGCGAACGGGATCTTCAGCATGTCGCACAGAGGAAAATCCGCCGGCATCACGGTCATGCGTTGTCGCACACGTTTGCTGCGCGAGCCCAGTTCATCGAGCACCGCGGCGAGAAGCTTTTTCTTCCTGGCGGTGTCCTTGGGCAAGGCGTCGAAGACCGGGGCCAACACATAGATCTCCGCGTAGCAGAACGGCTCGCCGGAATAGGTGTGCAGCTTGCGGACACAGACGTATTCGCCGTCCGACAGGTCGGCCGGTCCGAGCAGTTCCTGCGGCACGCCGGTGCGGCGCCGGACTTCGAGTACCTCAAAGGCGAGCGCCGCAGGTGCGGCGAACGGATCGTTGATCGCCAGTTCGATGTCGCCCGTGGCGGCGGGCAGGGCAGCCACGTGGGTGCCGACACCCCGCTGGCTACGAATCAGCCCTTCTTTGGAAAGCAGCTCATACGCCTGCCGGACGCTGACGACGGCCACGCCGAGGTCAGCCGCGAGCTGCGTGATCGGCGGCAGCAGCATGCCGAGCGGATATTCGCCCTTTGCGATCCGGTACCTCAGCAACGAAGCCAGCCGCTGATATTGCGCAACGCCCCGTTCAGCCGACAGCTCCGCCCGCTCAATCCCCGTAGTTCGTTCGTCCGTCATTCCAGTTGCCTGATACCCAGAACATTGGAGTATGCACCAGAAGAACGGGCGGCCTATCAGCTGGCAGGCGTCTACCGTCGGCCGGCTGGAGCCGGTAGCGTCGAGATGTGGCGCGGTGGCAGCGGGTGCGGAGCGTTTCACGTCTAGCGGTTAAGCGCTTGCACGCCAACCGCTATATCGGCCGCGGTTGCCGCGAGGATCTCCCGATACGCTTTCACCACGCCTTCCACCGGCCCGGGCGCGGGCACCTCCGTTTCGGTGCGGCCGCTCAGGACCTTGCCGTCGGGCAGCCGCCGCACGGTCCAGGCGATGGTCGCCGCTGCCCGCTTGCCCACGTCGGCGTCGAGGGCTACCACATCGGTCGTCACGCGGAATGCCCGCTGCGTCGCCGACAGGCCGCGCTGGTAGACATCCACCGCATCGAGGCTCGCCTGCAGTTGCTGCGACAGCGCATCGCGCAGTTCGTTGGGGAATGGTGAGGTCCAGCGCGAGGTGTCGGACAGCTTGAGGCCACCGCCGTTGCCGTCACGCACCACCAGCTGAATGCGGTTCAGGCGCTCCGGCACGCGCACCGGCGTGACTTCGATCCATAACGGGTCGCCGCTACGGCTGGCTCGCGCGGTCGCGGGCGGCGCGGCGTCGGAGCGACTGGCCGCCAGCGTGTAGTAGCGTGCCTCGGGCGACGCGCAGCCGTTCATCAGGGTCGTGGCGGCGGCCAGCGCAACAAGCATCGTCAGACGCTTCATCATTTCTCTTCCCTCTTGCCTTGCAGGAGCGCTTCGGGATGCCGCTCGAGATAATCGGTGAGCATGCGCAGCGAGACGGCTGTTTGCGTGAGTTCCTGCATCATCCGGCGCGTATCCTGTTGCAGCGAGGCGTCGGGCGCCAGCGCGCCATTGGCCGTGGCGAGCGTGCGGCGCATATCCTGCAGCGCGGCGACCACCTGTGGTGCCACATCGCCATTGACCTGGGCCACGAGCTTGTCCGCATTGACGAGCATCCTGTTCATCGACACTAGCGCCGTGCGCGCGTCCTGCCCGATCTGGTCGAACGGCACCTTGCCGATCTTGGTGACGATGTCGCCAAGCTTGGCCTGCAGCTCGTCGAAGGTGCCCGGTGTGGTGGGAAGCTCAGGCACGGACGCGTTCAGGTCCAGATCAACCGGCGCGGACACTTTCGGAAAGAAGTCGAGTGCCACATACATCTGGCCGGTGAGCAGGTTGCCGGTGCGCAACTGCGCACGCATGCCGCGCTGTACCAGGCTATGCACGATGGCGCGCTTGCGCGTGTCGTCAGCCACGTCGTTCTCGCGCAGACCCATGCGAGACGGATAGAGCTCCACCACCACGGGCATGCGGAAGGCCTTCTTGTCACGCTGGTATTCGATACCGATCGAGCGCACCTGCCCGACGGTCACGCCGCGGAAATCGACCGGCGCACCGGGAGACAGCCCGCGCACGGACTGATCGAAGTTGAGCACTGCCAGTGCGGGGGCGAGCTCGTCCGGTTCCTTCATGGCTTCGGACTGGTCCGCTGCCAGCAGGTACTCGGTGTTCTCTGCGGCCGCGGCATGCGCGGTCGAGTGGTCCGGGGCCTGGAAGGCTACGCCGCCAAGCATCACGCTGGCCAGCGACTGCGTGGACAACTTCAGCCCGTTCGCGTCCAGTTTTAGGTCGACACCGCTGGCGTGCCAGAAGCGCGTATCGGCTGAAACGAGCTTGTCATAGGGCTTGTCGACGAAGACCCGCAGCGTGATGTCGCGGCCGTTCGGTTCGAGCTGGTACGCCACCACATGGCCGACCCGCACGCGACGATAGTAGACCGGTGAGCCGATGTCGAGCGAGCCCAGGTCCTGCGCACGCAGCACGAACTGCCTGCCGGAGGCGTCGGTGGTGATGACCGGCGGATTTTCGAGCCCGGTGAAGCTGTGCGTGGTCTCGCCCGACTTGCCGGCATCCACGCCGATATATGCGCCCGATAGCAGTGTTTCCAGTCCCGACACGCCACTGATGGCAAAGCGGGGCCGTACCACCCAGAACCGTGTGTCGGCGACGGCGAAGTTCTTGGCGTCCTTGGTCAGCGCAATCGTCGCGATCACATGCGAACGGTCCGCTGCCAGCCGTGCTGTCTTGACCAGTCCGATATCGACATCCTTGTAGCGCACGGCAGTCTTGCCTGGCGTCAGGCCTTCGGCAGTGCGGAAGGTGACAGTGATCTCGGGCCCGCGCGACGCAAGCGTGCTGACCAGCAGCGAGAGCCCGACCACCGCGGCAACGATCGGGATTACCCAGACAAGGGACGGTAGCCAGCGCGCGCGGGGCTGGCGTCCTGGCTGCGGTATGTCGTTGGGAGGAGGATGGTTAACGTGTTCGGGCATTATTGGCGTGCAGAAATTCGATGGGGGAGGGCGAGGTCTCGAGCGCATCCCACAGCAGACGGGGATCAAAGCTCAGTGACGCGAGCATGGTCAGTACGACAACCGAGGCAAAAGCCAGAGCTCCGGCACCGGCCGTAATCGTGGCCAGCGCCCCGGCACGCACCAGCGATGCCAGCAGTGCCACCACGAAGATATCGAGCATGGACCACCGGCCGATGACTTCGACCAGGGTGTAGAGCCTGGTCTGCTCGCGAATGCGCCAGGTCGATCCGCGGCGCGCCGATAGCAGCAGCAAGGTCAGGATCATCATCTTCAGCAACGGGACGACGATGCTGGCGATCAGCACCACGATTGCCAGCATGTATGAACCGGACAACCACAGATAGATCACGCCGGACAGGATGGTGTCGCGCTGCGTGCCGAAAATTGACTGCGTCACCATGATCGGCAGCAGATTGGCCGGGATATACAGCAGGTAGGCGGCCAGCAGGAAGGCCCAGGCGCGCGCCAGGCTGGCCGGCTTGCGATGATGCAGTACGGTGCCGCAGCGCGGACACGGTTCGGCCTCGAGCGTCATCGGACTGAGCCGGTCGCAGGTGTGGCACGACAGCAGTCCGCGCGAGGTCGCGGTGGGGTGGGGCGAGTGAAGCGCGGTCACGGCGCGGCATCCCGCGAGCGGGCCGGTACGTCATCTGCATCGTGCGCATCGAGGTGGTGCCAGAGTTCACGCGGGTCGAACGACAGGATGACGGCGAGTACGACCACCAGGGCAGCGAACGACCAGAGCGCGACGCCAGGCACCACCTGCGCTATGGTCGACAGCTTCACCAGCGTAACCAGCACGCCGATCATGAACACTTCGATCATGCCCCAGGGCCGCGTGCGGCAAATGCCGCGCAAGATGCGCTCGAACCCGGGTGGCGTGCGCTGCCGCGCCATCGGCACGAGCAAATAGCACATCATCAGCAACTCGGCCAGCGGAAACAGGATGGTCGTGGCGAACACGAGCATCGCCACCGGCGCCATGTCGTCCGCGTAGAGTGCCTGTACCGCGCTCCATAGCGTGGTCTCCATGCGCGAACCCTTGAGGTCCATGGCGACAATGGGGTACGCGTTGGAAATAAAAAGCAGGATCAAGGCAGTCACCACGAGCGGCAGCAAGCGGCGATAGGCTCGCGAACTGTCGCGATAGAGCGCGCCGCCGCAGCGCAGGCACGTGGCACGTTCGTCGTGCTTCAACGCGGCGCGCGTATGGAGCGCGTCGCAATGCTCGCACGCCAACAGCCTGTGCGGATCCAGCATGGCAACCGGCGGCGAGGCGTGGTTCTGATGCACAGGTGTCCTGGGGAAAATGATCGGCCTCGTTGCGTGAGGCAAGCAGCGCGTGCGCGCACCGGAATCCTTCATGAGTTCCGTATTCTTCCACATAATGACTTACGTGTCATCATGACATTGTGTGTGTTATAAGAAGAGCACGGGCGCCGCTGCTGCCAGCATGGCGTACTCCATGTTGGCGGCGTTGAAGCGGCGTATTGATATAATCGCCTCGTCACATAAGGTCCTCTAACTGAAGATGCCTGCCGTTCCTGATCCCAAAGACCACCGCCCTCGCGTTGCCGCAGAACGGCGTGCACGGATGCGCCAGCGTCTCATTGAAAGCGCGATGATTGTTTTTGCGCAAAGGGGTGTCGGAGCCAGCGTGATCCCGGAAGTCATTGCATCAGCTGGCGTCTCGCAAGGTTCCTTCTACAACTACTTCCGTACTAACGAGGATCTGCTGGCGGCTGTCGGCGACGCGCTCAGTCACGACATGGTGCAAATGATCGAGAGCGTGGTCGGCGATATCGAAGACCCGGCGTTGCGTGTTGCAACGGGTATGCGCCTATACCTGCACCTTGCGCGCTCCTATCCTGTCGTGGCGCAATTTCTTTCCGGTACGGGCCTGCTTCTGGTCGGCGGCAAGGGTGCTGCCGTCTACGAATACCTGCCCTCGGATATCAAGGAAGGCCTGAAGACGGGCACGTTTGACGAGGCTTCGGCCGACGTGGCATTGGACATGGTGGCCGGCGCCGGGCTGATCGCCGTTCACCGCATGGCCAAGGGAAGAACCGCCAGGGATTATCCCGAACGGATTGTGCGGGCGGTGTTGCGGTCGCTTGGCGTGTCCGCAGCGAGTGCGGTACGGTTGACCTCCGCGCCTTTGCCAAAGCTGGTGGCTCCGCCGGAATCATTGCTCGAAAAAGCCCAGGAGAAGCTCGCCGCCAAGGCCGAGCCCTCCAACTAGCAGCCAGCGCTACGGCACATCGCTGATCGTTTCCGCGAGCAAGCCATCGAACAGCGCTTCGCTCGCATGCAGCGGCGACCTGGATATCGCATCGGCCGCTGATTCCTCCACGCCCAGGGCGCGCAATGCCACCGCAGCGGCGAGCTCCGAAAAGTCTTCGCGGCATTCGGTATCAAGCATGCTCTGCATTGCGCTCATTGCGGCGCCGGCAACGATATTGAACCCCAGGGCGATCGGCATGCGCTTGAAACGATTGCGACGAACGCCTTCCTCTATGTCCCTGCGGACAAACTCCAGCATATTCGGCGCGTGGTAGCCCGCCCATCCGAGCCGGCCAAGGATGCCAGCCACACCGGGCTGGTGTACCGTCAGGATCGACGCCAGCCGTATTCCCCTGGCGATGTGCTCGGCCGGGTCGTCATGGTCGCGCACAATGGGGTCGGCCGCCCGCACCCACTGTTCAGCCATCTTCCCGACAAGCTCCCGCACGATCGCATCAGACGACGGAAAGTACTTGTAGAACGTTCCGCGTGAAACCCGTGCTGCCGAAATGATGTCGTCGATGGACGGCGTCGAGGCGCTGTTCTCCAGCATCAGGCGCATCGCACTGTTCAGCAACAGCGAGCGCATACGCTGCCGCCGTGTTGCCGCAACGCGCTGACGGTGGTCGCCAGTCTTCCACGGTCCTGTTTCAGCTGCGAATTGCGTCTGCATCGGGGTCATTGATCTGTTTCCTCCTCATGGTTAATGCGTCGACAACGCCGCGCGCCGGTCTTCCTGCGTCTTCGGCCTATACCCGTCGCATCACTTTGCGTATGCCGTTGTCGTTGCGCACCACAGCCTTCGGGCGCGCGCGTTCTTCGTCTCATGCGGTCCGGGACCGCAAAGTCGACCCGTCCTCACACAATAAAATAAATTGTACGTCATCATGACAAATAAGTCAGTATGACGTAGACTTCGAATCCTCAGGAAGGGCGAAGAGCCCGAACAGGCTTGCCGTCAATGACGCCAGCACGAGTCCGGTCAGACCGGCTCGGTGACGTGGATCGCTGATGACTCGCAGGCGAGCGACGGACCTTAGTGGAGCGCAGAAATTGAACAGGAACCTTCGAGCGGCAGCTCTTACCATCATCGCGGCACATCTGGCCGCGTGTACCCCGGGTCCGGAACCCGAACGCAAGGACGTGAGGCCGGTGCGGACAGTGGTCGCCGGACGCACCGCCGGGTCGGTCGGTGCGACCTATTCAGGTGAGATTCGTGCGCGTTACGAAAGTCAGTTGGGATTCCGCACCGCCGGCAAGATCGTCGCGCGCATGGTGGAAGTCGGCAGCCATGTCAAGCGCGGCCAGCCGCTGTTCCAGCTCGACACCACGCAGGAAACGTTGCAGGTAGCCGCAGCGGGTGCGGAGGCTGATGCGGCAAGAGGCCGGGTAGCCCAGGCGCGGGTGGACGTCAAGCGTACCGAGCAACTGCTCGCCCAGAACTTTGCCTCGCAAGCCGAGCTGGACCAGCAGCGGCTGGCGCTTAACCAGGCGGAAGCACAACTGCGCTCGGCACAGGCGCGCCAGCAGCTCAATGCCAACATGCGCGGATTTACCACGCTCGTAGCAGACCGCGATGGCGTGGTCAGCGCAATCAATGCGGAAGCCGGCCAGGTGGTTTCAGCGGGGCAGACGGTCGCCACCGTCGCGGCAGACGGCGAACGCGAGGTCTCGATCAGCATTCCGGAGTCGCGCGTCGACGAACTACGCAAGGCGCCGACACTGACGATTACGGTGTGGGCGCAGCCGGACAAGTCCTGGACAGGCAAGCTCCGCGAGCTCGCACCGGACGCGGACGGCGTCACCAGAACGTACTCGGCACGCATTTCCATTCAGGAGGCGGATCCGGAGCTGCGGTTAGGCATGACAGCGTCGGTGAACGCACCCGACGTGGACGGCAGCGGCGTAGTCCGCGTGCCGCTGACCGCCATCGTCGATCATGAGCGTGGCCGCCAGGTATGGGTGGTCGACCCGAAGACGTCGCGGGTGATCGCACGTGAAGTCAAGCTGGGCGCAGCGCAGAACGACAGCGTGATCGTGGTTGGGGGACTGGCGGGCGGAGAGACCGTGGTCAGTGCCGGCGTGCACATGCTGCAGGCTGGCCAGCAGGTGAAGGTGGCCGAGGCGTTGACGGTCGCCAGGGCGGGAGGTGCGAAGTGAAAGGTATCAACCTGTCCGAATGGGCACTGAAGCACCAGCAGATGGTCGCGTTCCTGCTGTTGCTGTTGTCAGTGGCCGGCGCGCTCGCATACGGCAGCCTGGGCCAGAAGGAAGACCCCGAGTTCACCATCAAGACCATGGTTGTGCAGGCGTACTGGCCGGGAAGCTCCGCGCAGCAGATGGCCGACCAGGTCACCGACAAGATCGAGCGCAAGCTGCAAGAGGTTGCGGAAATCGACTATACGTCCACCTATGTGAAGCCGGGCGAAACGCAGGTCAAGGTCAACCTGCGCGAGGATGTACCGCCGGGTGCCGTGCCGGATGTGTGGTACCAGGTCCGCAAGAAGATGGGCGACATCCGACATACCTTGCCACAGGGCACGCAGGGTCCGTTCTTCAATGACGAGTTCGGAGACACGTTCGGTAACCTCTATGCCATCACGGGCGATGGCTTCGACTATGACGACCTGAGACGGATTGCGGACGCCGCGCGTAATGAGTTCCTTCGTATCGGCGATGTCAACAAGGTCGACCTGGTAGGCAAGCAGGAACAGAAGATCTATGTCGAAGTCTCCACCGCCAAGCTCGCCTCGCTGGGTATCGACCCGGCACTGATCGCGTCGACCCTCGCACAAACCAATGCCGTGACATCGGGCGGGACGGTGCAGACCACCGCGGAGCAAGTACGGTTGGCGGTCAGTGGCGAGTTTGACTCGGTCGAAAAAATTCGCGCCATCGGCATCCGTGCCGGCCAGCGTACCTTCCGTCTTGGCGATATCGCCGACGTCCGCCGGGGCTTTGTGGAGCCCGCCACCTCGAGGATGCGCTTCAACGGCAATGAGGCGATCGGACTGGCGGTGAGCATGCGCAAGGGCGGCGACGTGATTCGGCTTGGCGCAAGGCTGGATGAAACGATCAAGCACATCGAGTCCAACCTGCCGGTGGGCGTGCAGATCCACGCGGTCAGCGACCAGCCGCGTATCGTCGAGCATTCCGTATTCGAGTTCAAGAAGAGTCTGGCCGAGGCTGTGATCATTGTGCTCGTCGTCAGCTTCCTCTCGTTGGGCTTGCGCACCGGACTGGTCGTCGCGCTCAGCATCCCGCTCGTGCTGGCCATGACCTTCCTGGCGATGTACGTGATGGGCATTGAGTTGCAACGCATCTCGCTGGGCGCGCTGATCATTGCGCTCGGACTGTTGGTGGACGACGCCATCATTGCCGTCGAAATGATGGCGCTGAAGCTGGAGCAGGGCTGGGACAAGTTCCGCGCCGCCACATATGCCTACACAGCCACCGCTTTCCCGATGCTTACCGGCACGCTGATCACGGCGGCGGGTTTTCTTCCGGTCGGCTTTGCGAAGTCGGGAACGGGCGAATATGTGTACTCCCTGTTCCAGGTGGTCGGTATTTCGCTGGTGTTGTCCTGGATCGTGGCCGTCCTCTTTACGCCATACATCGGCTTCAAGCTCCTGAAGGAGCATGCGCACGCGTCGCATGACGAGGACGCGGTCTACCAGCGCGGCTTCTATGTCAGGTTCCGCCGCTTTATCGACTTCTGCCTGAAGCAGCGCGTGTGGGTGCTCGGCATCACGCTCGCCGCGTTTATCGGCTCGCTGCTGCTGTTCAAGGCAATACCCCAACAGTTCTTTCCCGCGTCTGACCGGCCCGAACTCATCGTGGACCTGTGGATGCCGAAGGCTTCCACGTTCGAGGCGAGTCAACGCGAGGTCCAGAAGCTGGAAGACCTGCTCAAGGGCGATCCGGACATTGCGGCGGTGACCAGCTTTGTTGGCAACGGTGCGCCGCGATTCTACCTGCCCCTCGACGTGCAGACGCCCAATCTGAACCTGGGCGAGATGCTGGTGATGACGAAGGGCGGGGAAGCACGGGAGCGGGTGAAGGAGAAGCTCGAGAAGCTGTTCGACGAGAGATTCCCCAATGTGCGTGGCCGCGTCAATCGACTGGAAAACGGTCCGCCGGTCGGTTACCCGGTGCAGTTCCGCGTGTTCGGGCAGGACAACGCCAAAGTTCGCGCAATCGGGCAGAAACTGGCCGCAATCATGCGCGAAGAGCCGCACGTGCGCGAGGTCAACCAGGACTGGGGCGAACGCGTCAAGCGCTTGCAGGTCGACGTCGACCAGGACAAGGCGCGTGCACTGGGTGTCAGCTCAGGCCAGATCAAGGAGGCACTTGAGGCTTCGCTGTCGGGCACGCCAATCACCCAGTACCGCGAGGAAGACCAGGGTATCGACGTGGTCTCGCGCCTGGTCGCGGCGGAACGCACGGACCTGAACAACCTGAAGGATGCAAAGATCTACGTGCGTGACGGCAAGTTCGTGCCTGTCTCTCAGGTGGCCCGACTCACGCTTGACAGCGAGGACAGCGAGCTGTGGCGGCGTAATCGCGTGCCGACGCTGACGGTTCGTGCCGATATCGCCGGGGCGCAGGCACCCGACGTCACGCGTGCACTGCAGCCGAAGCTCGACGCACTGGAGAAAGAGCTTCCGCTCGGCTATGGCATCGAGATCGGTGGCGCTTACGAATCGAGTGCGAAGGCCCAGCATTCTGTTTTCGCGGTGATGCCTGTGACGATCATCGCGGTGCTCCTGCTGCTGATGATTCAACTGCAGGATATGAGAAAGATGGCGATGGTCCTGCTGACCGCGCCGCTCGGGCTGATCGGTGTCAGCGTCATCATGGCCGCGTTCCGGATTCCATTTGGTTTTGTCGCCATGTTGGGCGTGATCGCCCTCGCCGGAATGATCATCCGGAACTCGGTGATCCTGGTCGTGCAGATCGACCAGGACGTGGCCGCAGGTGTCCCCTTGTGGACGGCCATCGTCGAGGCCGCGGTGCGACGGCTGCGTCCGATCGTGCTGACTGCCCTGGCGGCAATCCTGGCGATGGTGCCGCTTACCCATTCCGTGTTCTGGGGTCCCATGGCATGGGCAATCATGGGAGGGCTCGCCGTTGCCACGGTACTGACCCTCGTCTTCCTTCCCGCCCTGTATGCGACCTGGTACCGGGCCAAGCGTCCTGCGACCGTCTGATCGCAAATGTGACGATGAGAGTGTTTTCGATGAAAAGATTGAGTATGGCCCTGCGGGCCGGGCAAGTGGCGTTGGGCTGCATGCTTTTCCTGAACGCTGGAGAGTCGGGCGCTATCGATCTCGTGGGGGCCTATCAGCAGGCATTGGCGCATGATCCGACGAGCCTCGCTGCGAACGATGCGCTCACGGCGGGGCGGGAGAGGGCAGTGCAGGGCGACGCCTTGCTGCGTCCCCGCGTAAGCCTCCAGGCGACACTGGACCGGATCAATAATCGTTCGTCCGGCAACCCGCCGGCCGACGTTGCGCCGTTGGTATCCAGCGATAGCTCGGGAACTGCGCGGCAGGCCGGCGTGGTGCTGCTTCAGCCGCTGTACGACAGGACCGCGGTAGCCACGAGGAAGCAGTTCCGCGAGCAATCGAACCTGGCGCAGACGCAGTTCGACCAGTCTCGCCAGGACCTGGCCTTGCGGGTGGCCGAGGCATACTTCGGCGTGGTGTTGAGCGAGGAGACGCTTCGCGTGGTGCAGGCCGAGAAGGCGGCGTTGCGACAGCAACGCGACCGCGCGAAGGCGCGCTTTGACATCGGCCAGGGCAAGATCACCGATCTCCATGAAGCCCAGGCGCGCCTGGATGGGGTCGAGAGTCGCGAAGTCACGGCGCAATCTGCGCTCGAACAGCGACGCACGCGATTCCAGGAAACCGTTGGCATGCCGCCCGATCAGCTCAGCGGGCCGGCGCCCGGTTTCACGCCGCGGCCGCCGGAACCGGACAATCTCACGGCGTGGCAGGCAAAGGGTGAAGAACAAAGCTACCTCGTCAAGACCAGACAGTCGGAGCGTGACATTGCCGGCGCGGAGATCGATAAGTACCGCGTCAGCAGTCGCCCGACCGTCGCGCTCGTGGCGCGTTATGGCGCACAAGGGCAAACCGGCAACCTGGCTCCGTGGGTTGCAGCCAGCAACACCCGGACCGCGACGGTCGGCTTGCAGCTCACCATTCCGCTGTACGCGGGCGGCGGACTGGATTCGCGCGAGCGGGAATCCGTTGCGAGGAAGAGCCAGGCGGAGCAGGAGGTTGCCGCCGCCCGGCGCGACGTGCGCCTGAAGGTGCAGGACGGATTCCTCTCGGTCAAAACGGGCGTGTCGCGCGTCGCCGCACTCGAGCAGTCGTTGACTTCGGCGCGTAGCGCGCTCGCGGCAACGACGCTTGGCCGGGACCTCGGTACCCGTACGGAACCCGACGTGCTCGACGCGCAGCAGCGCGTGTTCACCGCTGAGCTCGACCTGGTCCAGGCACGCCTGGACTACCTCCTTGGCCGTCTGCGGCTTGCCGCCGCGGCGGGGGAACTGAGCGAGGAAACCTTGCGCTCGCTGAATGTCTGGCTCGCAGCCTGATCGAGAAATCCTATGCCAGGAGATCTGCAGCACTACTGGAGCGGCGCCTTTCTCGCCGCTAACGCGTTCATCGGGCTGAACATGGTGGGCGCGCTGCTGCTCGGCATGCTGGTTGGCTACGAGCGCTCATACAACGGCCGCGCCGCCGGCATGCGCACTTATGGCCTCGTCTGCATGGCGTCGACGGCCTTGACTGTGTTCGTCGGCTATCCGGGGCTGTGGTACGGGGGTGCTTCAGCGCACGCCCAGGCAGACCCGACCCATATCGTCCAGGGAGTCGTCACCGGCTGCGGCTTCCTTTGCGCGGGGGTCATCATGAAGGACGGCATGAGCATCCGCGGCCTCACGACCGCGGCATCGATCTGGGCTGCCTCGGCCATAGGGGTGTTGCTCGGCGTTGGCTTCTATGCCGCGGCGTTGCTGCTTGCCGTGCTCTGCGTGGGCTCGATGTCCCTGTTGCACCGGCTGGAGGCCAGGCTTCCGGGGCGCATGACGCTTGATGTGTCTCTGACTTTCCAACCCGGAGAAGCGCCTGACCTTGATCTGCTGATCGACAGGGCAAAGTCCCGCGGCTATCGCGTGTTGCACGACAGCCTGACCATCACGTTTGCCGACAACCAGGCGGTGTGGAGAGTCAGCCTGGTCGCACCGGACAAGGCGCGCGCAACATCGCCGGCAGCATTGGCGGCCGAGATGGCTGCAACACAGGGTGTCTCCCGGTTCAGCATCCTGCCGGTGCGCAGTTGATTCGGGTACGCGAGCACTTCTTTATCAACCAACGCTGTTTTGCTGACAATGCATGGTGATCTAAATGAAATTACTGAGGAGCCTGGCGCTATTGACACAACAAACAAGACCGCACATGGTTTCAGACCATAGGATCCAATTAGTGAAGTCCACCGTTGCGATCACGCTGTTTGGAATGGTGTCGGCGGCAGCGTTTTCCGCTCCGCAGACAAGCAGTCGAGCCCAGATCCCAGACCAGCGTGGCATTAACGAAGGCTGGAAAGGCACTGAGCTGTAATCCGCGCCGCTTTCAAAGCAGGAAAGCTCCGGGGCACAGCCGATTTCAACACCCGCGACTATGCCGGCTAATGGATCGGCGACCTTTCCTTACGCCGTCGTGCCGTACGTTAGGTTACCTAGCGTTGCTCCGACTCCCCCACCGATGCCACGTTTGCCGTAGGGAGGCACGGGCCACCAGCGAAGGCGAGCTGAGCAGTGGCAGTGCTGCAATTGCGGCCGCCGCGTCGCCTGTTGCAACCAATCATTTTGCGCTGACCGGAATTACAATCCCCTGCTCCAAACTACACATATTGCGATGTATCGGGAGAGTGACATAGACGGCTTCACCACAGCTTAGGGCCCGTTCCGGCAGGTACGTCCTTGCGAGTGACGTTCATGCGGTTCACGAGGAACCCGTGGTCGCGATGCATGCATCGCCCGCAAGTCACCTCGTGTGGCGCCTCATGAAGAATCGTGTGACCACACCATCAGGAGAGAGCGATGAAAATTCCTACCCGTACTCTGCGCTCGACTTGTGTCGCTGCTGCACTGGCGGTGGCTGCCGGGAGCGCGTTCGCACTCGATACAGGCGGCATTATGCGTGTCGCTGCCGATACCACGGCTGCGCCTCCCAGCTCCGCCCCTGGCATGCCGGGCCGCGCCGAGGGTGATCGCGAGCAGCGGCCTGCGGCTACCACTGACCTGAGTGCCGAAAAGACCAAGCAAAGCGTCAGCGACAGCGCCATCACGACCAAGGTGAAGACCACGCTGCTTGCCACCAAGGACCTGAAGTCCACGGGCATTCACGTGAAGACCAGGAACGGCACGGTCAACCTGAGTGGCTCGGTGCCGACGAAGGAACAGCACCAACTTGCGGTGGACACCACGCGTAGCGCGGAGGGTGTGAGTTCGGTGAACGACAAGCTGAAGGTATTGTCGCGGTAAGCCGTAGCCTGCCCGGGCATAGTTGGCGGGGCAGGCTTACCCGAGCGGCGCAGACTCAGGCCACGATCCCTTCATTGTTCACTCAGCGCAGATGCCCGCCAAACAGTCCGAGCAGGCCGATGACGATAAGGTAAATGGCGACGATATAGTTAAGCAGCCGCGGCATGGCAAGAATCAGGATCCCGGCGATCAGCGAAATGAGAGGGCCAGCGCTGGTGATGATGTTCACGATGACTCCATGGGATTGGCGTGCTCGGGCGGGGACCCCGCCGGTGGCTACAGGCGGCCGCTTATTTGGCAACGATTCAGCGTAGGCGAACGCGTTATACGATTGCAATATGACAGCGTACGGAGGAAGCGCCAGGCAGACGCGTTGGTGCCCGGTCTTCTTGCCCGCGGTCTTGATGTCATTCTTGAGTGCGCGCTCAGCGCACGCTCGCATGCGCCATCGATTCGCGTACAGGCCTGACATGGCGTCAGCCAGGTGACCAAGCAACGCGCGAGTGTCAACGCCGCCCTGGGCCAGTAGAGCCGTTTTGACAGCGAGCGGATTTCGCGGAAGGTAGAGGCATCATCGCCAGTTGATCCCTGCCAAGTCGCGAGCCTTCGAGAACCCGGCGCTGATAGTCGCCAACCAAACGGCATCGCCGCGCGATACGCGTCCAACTGGACGGACATGATGGATCAGGTATTTGCTGACGACGCGTGTCGCTTTGCAAAGAGCGGCGGGCGATGATCGCCCTTTACGGCTGACCTCTCCCCATTTGATTACACACAAGTCAGTCACCCAG
>NZ_JFJW01000044.1:214-7999 GCF_000611125.1 Cupriavidus sp. SK-4 | reverse complement strand
CGCCGCGCGCGCGGCGGCGTCCAGTGCCTGGCGCACGCCGGGGATCTGCGCGGCGGTGGGCACGACCACGTGCGCGCCCGCCTCCGGCGCCCCGCAGCGGTCGAGGAAATACCAGGCAGCGGTGGCCGCCTGGTCGAGGAAATCAGGGCCAGGGCGAAAACGTAGCGACGTCATGGGCGCGTGGGGCGCAGCCCGGAATGGCTGCGCGAGCTGCGTCGGTCGGCGAAAGCGTCAGGATGCAACGGAAACAATACGGGCGCCGCCGGCCTGAGCGGCTGGCGGCAAGTGCGATGCGGGACAGGCGGAACCGGCTCAGTCCGAACCGCCTTCCAGCCGGGCGCGGATCTCGCGCGCGGTCTCGAGCAGGCCCTCATAGCCGGAGCGCGCATGCTCGGGCAGGTCCGGGTCGCCCACCAGGGTACCGAGGGTCTCGATGATGCTGTAGACCAGGCCGCGTGCGGCGCCGCTGGCGATGCTGTTGGTCTCCACGGCGCTGCTGATATGGTCCAGCGCATCGCTCAGGTGGTCCACGTCCGGCGCCTGGCCGGGCTCGGACTCGGGCTGCGAAGGCTTGCGGGGATCGGTGTTCATGTCGATGACCTAGTCAGTGGCGCAGGATGCAAGATTGGCCCGCTGGCGCCGCCCGCGAACCGCTTTCTATTCTACGCGCACGCCACACGCATCCGGCACCGCGAACGCACGCATAAGTGCATTCTATGACACACCCTTTCGCGTGCCGCAAGCGATTGCCCGAATCTCTCGGCGCCATAGAAAATAAGCATTTCAATGTATCCCCCGATTGCAGCAGAATCATTTCCGTGCCGGCGCGCTTTCGAGTGTTTGCCAGGCCGGTCTTGAAAATCGGCAAACTGGTAACATATCGGCAGCACCGGGCGCGGCAGCGGCCCCCACAGCCTGTTTGCGGGCTGCGGAGGCGGCCCGACGGGTCCGCGCAATCTCGTGTAAGGTAACGGTTCGGCCCTCCGAAGTCTCCAGCCTTCAACATAAACAGAGCGAAACCAGAGGTTTTCCGCCATGAGCGAACAAATCAAGTATGTGAGCGACGCCTCCTTCGACGCTGACGTCCTCCAGTCCGACAAACCCGTCCTGCTCGACTTCTGGGCGGAATGGTGCGGCCCCTGCAAGATGATCGCGCCGATCCTGGACGAAGTCGCCAAGGACTACGGCGACAAGCTGCAGATCGCCAAGATCAATGTCGATGAAAACCAGCAGGTGCCGGCCAAGTTCGGCATCCGCGGCATCCCGACGCTGATCCTGTTCAAGAACGGCGCGGTCGCGGCCCAGAAGGTCGGCGCGCTGTCCAAGTCGCAACTGACCGCCTTCCTCGACGGCAACCTGTAAGCTGCGCGCCGGGACCTGACCCACGGTCCCGGTTCTGTCACGATCCGACGTGCGTGCGCCACACCCTGGCGCGCCGGTCGGATTGTGCTAAGATGCCACCAACAACTCCCCGAGCGTTCGCTCATTTCCCCCCTTCCCTTTAGGTCTCGCCCGTCCGGGCCCATCTGTACCCCTCGTCTATGCACCTGACAGAACTCAAATCGCTTCACGTGTCTGCGCTTCTCGAAATGGCGGCTACGCTCGAGATCGACAACGCACAACGGATGCGCAAACAGGAACTGATGTTTGCGATCCTGAAGAAGCGCGCCAAGATGGGCGAAACCATCTTTGGAGACGGCACGCTGGAGGTGCTGCCCGACGGCTTCGGCTTCCTGCGCTCGCCCGAAACCTCGTATCTGGCCAGCACGGATGACATCTACATCAGCCCGTCCCAGATCCGCCGTTTCAACCTGCACACCGGCGATTCGATCGAGGGTGAAGTGCGTACGCCCAAGGACGGCGAACGCTACTTTGCGCTGGTCAAGGTGGACAAGGTCAACGGGCAGCCGCCCGAAGCGGTCAAGAACCGCATCATGTTCGAGAACCTGACGCCGCTGCACCCGAACCGGCCGCTCACGCTCGAACGCGATATCAAGGCTGAAGAAAACATCACCGGCCGCATCATCGACATGATCGCGCCGATCGGCCGCGGCCAGCGTGCGCTGCTGGTGGCATCGCCTAAGTCCGGCAAGACCGTGATGCTGCAGCACATCGCCCACGCGATTGCCAACAACCATCCGGAAGCCGACCTGTTCGTGCTGCTGATCGACGAGCGTCCGGAAGAAGTGACCGAGATGATGCGCTCGGTGCGCGGCGAAGTGGTTGCGTCGACCTTCGACGAACCGGCCATCCGCCACGTCCAGGTTGCCGAAATGGTGATCGAGAAGGCCAAGCGCCTGGTCGAACTGAAGCGCGACGTGGTGATCCTGCTGGACTCCATCACCCGCCTGGCGCGTGCCTACAACACCGTGGTGCCGGCCTCGGGCAAGGTGCTGACCGGTGGTGTGGACGCCAACGCGCTGCAGCGCCCGAAGCGCTTCTTCGGTGCCGCGCGCAACCTGGAAGAAGGCGGTTCGCTGACCATCATCGCCACCGCGCTGATCGAAACCGGCAGCCGCATGGACGACGTGATCTATGAAGAGTTCAAGGGCACCGGCAACATGGAAGTGCACCTGGAACGCCGCCTGGCCGAGAAGCGCGTCTACCCGTCGATCAACCTGAACAAGTCGGGCACGCGCCGCGAAGAGCTGCTGATCAAGCCGGAAATCCTGCAGAAGATCTGGATCCTGCGCAAGTTCATCTCCGACATGGATGAAGTGCAGGCGATGGAATTCATCATGGACAAGATGAAGGCCACCAAGAACAACGCCGAGTTTTTCGATATGATGCGCAGAGGCGGCTGAGCCCTCGCTGCAGCGTCAACGCAGCATCGCCGCAAGGCGGACAGGAAGGCGTGCCACGGCACGCCTTTTTTTGTTGCCCGACCTTTTGTTGCCGGACCATTTCACAGCGCACCGCGCTACGCCCATGCTCGGCAAACTGACCTCATTCCTGCGCACCCGCTCGCGGGCCCGCAAGCTGGAGCACTACGCCATCCCCGATGCGCTGTGGGCGCGCACGGTCGCCACGCTGCCGTTCGTGCAGCGCTACGGCAGCGAAGACCTGGCGGCCCTGCGCGAACTGGCCACGCTGTTCATCGCCGACAAGGAATATTCCACCGCGCACGACCTGCCGCTGGCCGACGACATGGTGGCCAGCGTTGCCGTGCAGGCCTGCGTGCCGATCCTGAAGCTGGGGCTGCCTTGGTACCGGGGCTGGCACGGAATCGTGCTCTACCCGGGCGAGTTCATCATCCGCCGGACCGTGCAGGACGAGATCGGGCTGGTGCACGGCGTGGTCGAGGAAGCCAGCGGCGAGGCCTGGGAGCACGGGCCGGTGATCCTGTCCTGGCCCGACGTGCACACCCCCGGGGCCGGCATCGACAGCGACCACGAACTGCCGGCCGATACCTACAACGTGGTCATCCACGAGTTCGCCCACAAGCTGGACATGCTCGACGGCGAGCCCGACGGCGTGCCTCCCTTCTCGCGCGTACTGCACCCGGACATCGACGCGGAAGCCTGGGCCGAAACCTTCCTGACCGAGTACGACCGCTTTGCCGAGGCCTGGGAGGCACGCGACGAGGCCGACTGGGAGCACCCGGAGCGGCTGCCGCCGGCGCTGCGCGTCATCGACCCATATGGGACCGAGGCGCCGAGCGAGTTCTTTGCCGTGACGTCAGAGGCATTTTTTGTCGAGCCGACCGGGCTGGCGCGGCACTGGCCGGTTGTATACCAGTCGCTGGCCGCCTTCTATCGCCAGGATCCGGCCTTCATGTGATGTTTTTGCCGCATTCCTACGCAACACTTTCTGTGCCGCGCGTGACGCAGCCTCTTCCCCAAGTATTTGTTTTTCTGCCATAATCCCGGTTTGCCCGTTACCGGCAAGTGGTTCGTTCGTCGCCGCGCCATGCACGCTCTCGCCCTCGGCAGAGAACAGCGGATTGCAACGGACTGGCTACCCAACCAGAAAGGACTCATCATGAAAGAAGGCATTCACCCGAATTACCGCGAAGTCGTGTTCCAGGACATGTCCAGCGACTTCAGCTTCATCACCCGCTCGACCATCCAGACCAAGGACAAGATCGTGAAGGACGGCAAGGAGTACCCGCTGGCCAAGATCGAAGTCTCGTCGGAATCGCACCCGTTCTACACCGGCACCCAGAAGATCATGGACACGGCCGGCCGCGTGGAAAAGTTCCGCCAGAAGTTCGGCAACAAGCTGGGCAAGGCTGCGAAGTAATCGCTTTCAGCGAACCCCGCTTCGCAAGGCCTGCGGACAGATGCTCCGGGGCCTGTGCGAAACAGCAAAGAGGCAGCATCGGCTGCCTCTTTGCTTTTGTGCCGGACCATGACCGGTAGCGCCGCATTCATTGGATTTACCCCACACCCCGTGAGGCTTCCACGCCATGCCACGGCCCGCGCGGCCGCCGCATGCGCGATACTGTGGCCTTCGCGCCATTGCGCCACGGCCCGACCTGAGCATCGATGCGTCAAGCCAATACCTCACCCGTCCAGTTGACCGCTGCCGCGACCGGCGCCCTGCCGCGCGCGCTGCTGCTGGCGATCTGCATCATCTATGGCCTGGTCGGCCTGTTCGGCCGCGACCCGTGGAAGAACGAGGACGCCGCCGGCTTTGGCGTGATGTGGCAGCTGGCCACCGGCAACCTGCACGACTGGCTGATGCCGAATATCGTCGGCCGCCCGTACAGCGAGGACGGCCCGCTGGTATTCTGGATCGGCGCGCTGATGATCCGCGGCTTCGGCAGCTGGCTGGGCGCGGCCGACGCCGCGCGGCTGGCCACTGCGTTGTTCTTCTTCGCGACCTGCGCCTGCATCTGGTACACCACCTACCTGCTGGGCCGGCGCGACGAGGTCCAGCCCTTTGCCTATGCCTTCGGCGGCCAGCCCAACGCGCGCGATTACGGCCGCACGCTGGCCGACGGCGCGCTGCTGATCTTCCTGGCCTGCGTGGGCCTGGCCATGCGCGGGCACGAGACCACGCCGCAGGTCGGCCAGGTCGCCTTTATTGCACTGGCCCTGTACGGCATGGTGCGCAGCCTCGACAAGCCCATCCAAGGCAGCCTGGTCTATGGCGCCGCGCTGGGCGGGCTGGCGCTGGCCAGCGGGCCCCTGCTGCCGCTGGCGCTGCTGGGCGGCAGCGCGGTCTGCGCACTGGTGTGCAAGCCGCTGCCGTGGCGGCGCCTGGCCGCCATCGGCATTCCGCTGGCGCTGCTGATGGTGTCGGCGTGGCTGGCGACCGCCTACTTTGGCGCGGCCGACCGCGACGAGGCGGTGACCTTCATCCGCGAATGGTCGCGCTATGACCGCCGCAGCTACGGCTCGCCCAATGTGGCGACCTTCGGCTTCAACATGCGCAACCTGTTCCTGTACACGTGGCCGGTCTGGCCGATCGCGGGCTGGGCCTGGATCGCGTGGACCGGCATGCGCCGCGCCCCTCATGTGGCAGCGCCGCTGGCGCTGCTGCTGCCGGTGCTGGTGCTGCTGTTCCTGCAACGCAGCGCCGGCGACGTGCAGTTCATCCTGCTGCTGCCGCCGATGGCCGTGCTGGCCGCATTCGCGCTGCCCACGCTGGCGCGCGGCGTGATCAACGCGATCGACTGGTTCGCGCTGCTGTTCTTCACCATCTTCGGCGGCACGGTCTGGTTCATGTGGATCGCCAAGACCACCGGCTGGCCGCCGCGCATCGCGCGCAATGTCTTCCGCCAGTTGCCCGGCTACCAGCATGAGTTCACCATCGCCGCGGTGGTGTTCGCACTGGCGGCCACGGTCGCGTGGGTGCTGATCGTGCGCTGGCGGCTGTCGCGCGCGCCCAAGCAGATCTGGCGCCCGGTGGTGATTTCCGCCGCCGGCACCACCCTGATGTGGGTCATGGCAATGACGCTGTGGCTGCCCTCGATCAACTACGGCAAGACCTACCGCGACGTGGCCCAGGCCGCGGCGATGGCGCTGCCGCCTGCCTACCAGTGCGTCCAGCCGATCCGCATGGGCGATGCGCAGCTGGCGTCGTTCGCCTATTTCGGCCATATCCGCTTTGGCGGCCCCAACGACGGCTGCGACGTGCTGCTGCGCCATGATTCGGTCGACTATGGCGAGCCGGGCAATATCTCGCATTTCGAGTGGCGGCTGATCTGGGAAGGCCGCCGCCCCGCGGACCGCGACGAGCGCTTCCGCATGTATCGGCTGGTCGATACCGAGCGCGCCGTCCATCCGCGCCCCGACCTGCCGCGGCGCCGCCTGCCGCGCCAGCCCTGAGCCCTTTCCGGCGTCACCACCACCGCAGCGCCTGTCGCGCCATCGAACCATTCCGGCCGCAGGCGGCTGCGGGGCTGACCATCCAGCCCTGACCAAGCCTGCCGAGCCCTGAATGACCCTGTTCCAAGACCTTCGCCGTATCGCCAGCCTGGCCGGTCCAGTGCTGGCCGGCCAGCTTGCCGTTATCGCCTTTGGCGTCATCGATACCGTGATGGCCGGGCGCGCCTCGGCCACCGACCTCGCCGCCGTGGGCCTGGGCGGCTCGATCTACGTCACCATCTATATCAGCCTGATGGGCGTATTGCAGGCGCTGTCGCCCATCGCCGGGCAGCTCTATGGCGCCGGCCGCATCGAGGCGATCGGCGCCGAGGTCCGGCAGGCCGCATGGCTGGGCGCCGCGCTGGCGATTCCGGGCGTGCTGCTGCTGGCCTTCCCGGCCCCGCTGCTCGCTTTCGCCAAGGCGCCGCCCGAGCTGGTCGAGAAGGCCACCGCCTACCTGCATTTCGGCGCCTTCGGGCTGCCGGCGGCGCTCGGTTTCCGCATCTACTCGGCGCTGAACAATGCGCTGTCGCGCCCGATCATGGTGACGGTGCTGCAGATCGGCGGGCTGGCGCTGAAGGTGCCGCTCAATGCCTGGTTCATCCACGGCGGCCTGGGCGTGCCGGCCATGGGCGGCCCCGGCTGCGGCCTGGCCTCGACGCTGATCAGCTGGGCCTGGTGCATTGCCGGGCTGCTGATCCTGCGCTACGGCAGCGCCTATCACCCGCTGCGGATCTTCAGTACGTGGAGCTGGCCGGCTGCCGCCCCGCTGCGCGCGCTGCTGCGGCTGGGCCTGCCGATGGGCCTGACCTACCTGATCGAGATCACCTCGTTCACGCTGATGTCGATCTTTATCACGCGCCTGGGCACGGTGACGCTGGCCGGGCACCAGATCATCGCCAACCTGGGCGCGGTGGCCTACATGCTGCCGCTGTCGCTAGGGATTGCCACCTCGACGCTGGTGGCACAGCATCTTGGCGCGCGCGACCTGGCCGGCGCCAGCCGCCTTGCCTGGCGCGGCATCCGCATGGCGGTGACGCTGGCGGTGCTGACCGGTGCCCTGCTGTGGCTGCTGCGCAAGCCGGTGCTGCACGCCTACGCGAGCGATCCCGCGGTGGTCGCGGCAGCGCTGCCGCTGGTGCTGTTCGTGGCGTTCTACCAGGCCTTCGACGCGGTGCAGGTGATGACAGCGTTTATCCTGCGCGCGTACAAGATCGCGCTGATTCCGACGCTGATCTATGCCGGCTCGCTGTGGGGCATCGGACTGGGCGGGGGTTATGTGCTGGGCTTCGGGCTGATCGAGGGCATGCCCGCCTTCACGCGCGGCGCGAGCGGCTTCTGGCTGGCCAACAGCATCAGCCTGGCAATTGCAGGCGTGCTGCTGGTGCGGTATTTCAGCCGGGTCAGCAAGGATCCGGAAAACTGACTCTGGCACCGGCCGCCCGCAAGGGCGGAGGCCCGCAATTTCAGC
>NZ_JFJW01000044.1:0-111 GCF_000611125.1 Cupriavidus sp. SK-4 | reverse complement strand
TAACCGACTGAACTACCACTCCTTAGTCGGCGTCTTCCGAAGCTTCGCTTCAGTCGACTGGGCGTCTGATTACGCCCTGTTGTTATGGCGTCCCCTAGGGGATTCGAACCC
>NZ_JFJW01000043.1:14886-23128 GCF_000611125.1 Cupriavidus sp. SK-4 | reverse complement strand
CCAAGGAATTCAGCGCCACCGCCGCGGCCACCGTCAAGGACGTCAAGGACGTGACCGACGACGACATGATCCTGGACATCGGCCCCAAGACCGCTGCGATGCTGGCCGAGCAACTCAAGGCCGCCGGCACCATCGTCTGGAACGGCCCGGTGGGCGTGTTCGAATTCGACCAGTTCGGCAACGGCACCAAGGTGCTGGCCCAGGCTATCGCCGAATCGAAGGCGTTCTCGATCGCCGGCGGCGGCGACACGCTGGCCGCGATCGCCAAGTACGGCATCGCCGACCGCGTGGGCTATATCTCCACCGGCGGCGGCGCGTTCCTGGAATTCCTGGAAGGCAAGAAGCTGCCCGCATTCGAAGTGCTGGAGCAGCGCGCCGCAGGCTGACGCATCCGCCGGGCCCGGCGGTGTTGCCGGGGCCCTGAACCAGGAATTCCGCGCATGACTCGTTCCACCAAGATCGTTGCCACCATCGGCCCCGCCTCCAGCTCGCTGGAAATCCTGACCCGCATGATCGCGGCGGGGGTCGACGTGGTGCGGCTGAATTTTTCGCACGGCACCGCCCAGGACCATCTCGACCGCGCCCGCCTGGTGCGCGAAGCCGCGCAGGCATGCGGCCGCGAGGTCGCCATCATGGCCGACCTGCAGGGCCCCAAGATCCGCGTAGGCAAGTTCGAGCACGGCAAGATTACCCTCAAGGCGGGCGACCCGTTCATCCTGGATTCGAGCTGCCAGCTCGGCAATGAGCAGCGCGCCGGCCTGGACTACCAGGACCTGCCGCGCGACGTCGGCCCGGGCGACCTGCTGCTGCTCAACGACGGCCTGATCGTGCTGGTGGTGGACCGTGTGTTCGGCAGCGAGATCTTCACCACCGTGCGCGTGGGCGGCGAGCTGTCCAACAACAAGGGCATCAACCGCCAGGGCGGCGGGCTGTCGGCGCCGGCGCTGACCGCCAAGGACATGGACGATATCAAGACCGCCATGGCCCTGGGCGCTGACTACGTCGCCGTCAGCTTCCCCAAGAACGCCACCGACATGGAAATGGCGCGCCAGCTGACCGCCGTGGCCGGCCAGCCGCACGGCCACAAGGCCCGCATGATCGCCAAGATCGAGCGCGCCGAGGCGATCCGCCCGGGCGTGCTGGAAGAGATCCTGCAGGCGTCAGACGGCATCATGGTGGCACGCGGCGACCTGGCCGTGGAAGTGGGCAACGCCGCCGTGCCGGCGCTGCAGAAGCGCATGATCAAGCTGGCGCGCGAGGCCAACAAGCTGACCATCACCGCTACCCAGATGATGGAGAGCATGATCGTCAACCCGGTGCCCACGCGTGCCGAGGTCTCGGACGTGGCCAACGCCGTGCTGGACGGTACCGACGCGGTGATGCTGTCGGCCGAAACCGCCGCCGGCCGATACCCCGTGGAGACGGTCGAGGCCATGGCCGCGGTCTGCGTCGAAGCCGAGAAGTCCGAGGTGGTGCAGCTCGACACCGATTTCCTGAACCAGACCTTTTCGCGCATCGACCAGTCGGTGGCGATGGGTGCGCTGTTCACGGCCTATCATTTGCAGGTGAAGGCGATTGCCGCGCTGACCGATTCCGGCGCCACCGCCTTGTGGATGAGCCGTCACCGCATCCATGTGCCGATCTATGCGATGACGCCCAACCTGGCCTCGCAGCGCAAGATGCAGCTGTACCGCAACGTGGTGCCGCTGCCGCTGCAGTCCAGCGCCGACCGCGACACCGCGCTGGAACAGGCAGAAGAACTGCTGCTGGCGCAGGGCGTGGTGCAGCGCGGCGATTTCATCGTGCTGACCATTGGCGAGCCGATGGGCCAGCCGGGCGGCACCAACACCCTGAAGATCGTCAGGGTGGGCAGCTGAAAGTGAGATGAGGCAATGCGTGCCATGCCGGACGGAGCGCCAGCGCGGAATGCGCAGGGTTGACGGCGCCGGCAGGCACGGGCGATGCGCTACGTAAGTCGATGCACTGCGTAAGCGCCGACTAGAAGAATACGCGGAAGACACCCCATTTTTTATTAGGAGTTAGACATGCCACTCGTATCGATGCGCCAGCTGCTGGACCACGCGGCCGAGAACAGCTACGGCCTGCCGGCCTTCAACGTCAACAACCTCGAGCAAGTGCAGGCCATCATGCAGGCCGCCGACGAGGTCAACGCCCCGGTGATCATGCAAGCCTCGGCCGGCGCGCGCAAATACGCCGGTGAGCATTTCCTGCGCCACCTGATCGAAGCCGCGGTTGAGGCTTATCCCCACATCCCGGTGGTGATGCACCAGGACCACGGCCAGTCGCCGGCAATTTGCCAGGGCGCGATCGACCTGGGCTTCTCGTCGGTGATGATGGACGGCTCGCTGCGCGAAGACGGCAAGACCCCGGCCGAGTACGACTACAACATCGACGTCACCCGCAAGGTGGTGCAGCTGGCCCACGCCGTCGGCGTGACCGTGGAAGGCGAACTGGGCTGCCTGGGCTCGCTGGAAACCGGTGAAGCCGGCGAAGAAGACGGCATCGGCGCCGTCGGCGTGCTCGACCACTCCCAGCTGCTGACCGATCCGGAGCAGGCCGCCGACTTCGTCAAGGCCACCCAGTTGGACGCGCTGGCCATCGCCATCGGCACCTCGCACGGCGCCTACAAGTTCACGCGCAAGCCCACCGGCGACATCCTGGCGATCAGCCGCATCAAGGAAATCCACGCCCGCATCCCCAACACCCACCTGGTGATGCACGGCTCGTCGTCGGTTCCGCAAGAACTGCTGGAAGAGATCCGCAAGTTCGGCGGCGACATGAAGGAAACCTACGGCGTGCCGGTCGAGGAAATCCAGGAAGCGATCAAGTACGGTGTGCGCAAGATCAACATCGACACCGACATCCGCCTGGCCATGACCGGCGCGATCCGCCGCTTCTTCGCCGAGAACCCGAGCAAGTTCGACCCGCGCGAATACCTGAAGCCGGCCCGCGAAGCCGCCAAGCAGGTGTGCAAGGCGCGCTACATCGCCTTTGGCTGCGAAGGCCAGGCCGGCAAGATCAAGCCGATCGGCCTGACCGACATCGCGCAGCAGTACAAGGCGGGCAAGCTGTCGCAGGTTGTGCAGTAAATGTCCCTAGTCCGCCTTCCGAGCAAGGGGAAGGCGGATTGCAGTTCCGGCCGCCGCGGCACGCATCCAGCGCCCGGCGGCTTCGCCGTTTTATCGGAACCATCATGTCCAACGCTCTCTACCAGTCCTCCATCAACTCGCTGCCGCTGCTGGGCCACGGCAAAGTGCGCGACAACTATGCCGTCGGCAATGACAAGCTGCTGATCGTCACCACCGACCGCCTGTCGGCGTTCGACGTCATCATGGGCGAGCCGATCCCTGACAAGGGCCGCGTGCTGAACCAGATGGCGAACTTCTGGTTCCGCAAGCTCGCGCACATCGTGCCGAACCACGAGACCGGCATCGCGCCCGAGACCGTAGTCGCGCCGGAGGAAGTGGAGCAGGTCAAGGGCCGCGCCGTGGTGGTCAAGCGCCTGAGGCCGATCCTGGTCGAAGCCGTGGTGCGCGGCTACCTCGCCGGCAGCGGCTGGAAGGATTACCAGGCCACCGGCAAGGTGTGCGGGATCGAGCTGCCCGCCGGCCTGCAGAACGCGCAGAAGCTGCCCGAGCCGATCTTCACCCCGGCCGCCAAGGCCGAGATGGGCGAGCACGACGAGAACATCTCGTTTGCCGAAGTCGAGACCCGCATCGGCATCGCGCTGGCGCGCCAGATGCGCGAGATCTCGATCCGCCTGTACAAGGAAGCGGCCGAGTTTGCCGCCACGCGCGGCATCATCATCGCCGATACCAAGTTCGAGTTCGGCCTGGACGACAATGGAGTGCTGACGCTGATGGACGAAGTGCTGACCGCCGATTCGTCGCGCTTCTGGCCGGCCGATTCGTACCAGGTGGGCACCAACCCGCCGTCGTTCGACAAGCAGTTCGTGCGCGACTGGCTGGAAGCCGTGCGCATCGACGGCAAGCCCTGGCCCAAGACCGCGCCGGCGCCGCAACTGCCGGACGACGTGATCGAAAAGACCGCCGCCAAGTACCGTGAAGCGCTGACGCGCCTGACGGGCGAAGAACTGCAGTAACCAAAATGTGTTCCCTCTCCCCTCATGGGGAGAGGGTAGGGTGAGGGGTGGTTCAGCAAGGCGCCACGCATCGGGAAGCGCCGGCCCTCACCCCCGCCCCTCTCCCGCAAGCGGGAGAGGGGAGCAAACAAGGAAGGATCAAACGTGAGCAAGCAAGACAAGCCGCTGGTCGGCGTGGTGATGGGAAGCAGTTCCGACTGGGACGTGATGCAGCACGCAGTGGCCATGCTGAAGGATTTCGGCGTGCCGTTCGAAGCCCAGGTGGTGTCCGCGCACCGCATGGCGGACGACATGTTCCGCTATGCCGAGAGCGCGCGCAGCCGCGGCATCCGCGCCATCATCGCCGGTGCCGGCGGGGCCGCGCACCTGCCCGGCATGATCGCCGCCAAGACCATCGTGCCGGTGTTCGGCGTGCCGGTGCCGTCCAAGTACCTGCGCGGCGAGGATTCGCTGCTGTCGATCGTGCAGATGCCCAAGGGCGTGCCGGTGGCCACCTTCGCCATCGGCGAGGCCGGCGCCGCCAATGCCGCGCTGCACGCGATCGCCACGCTGGCCACCACCGACGAGGCGCTGGCCGGCGCGCTGGAAGCGTTCCGCGCGAAGCAGACCGAAGCCGCGCGCGCGATGACGCTGCCGCTGTAATCATCCGGACATCCCACGGAACCTAGCAATGCCTACCGATATCCATCCCTACCTCTCCGAAGCCCACACGCCGGAATCGCGCGCCGAGTTCGGCGTCGACCGTCCCGACGCGCCCATCCTGCCCGGTGCGTGGCTCGGCATGCTGGGTGGCGGCCAGCTCGGCCGCATGTTCACGCATGCGGCACAGGCGATGGGCTATCGCGTATGCGTGCTCGATCCGGACCAGGACAGCCCGGCCGGCTCGGTGGCGGACAAGCATATCTGTGCGCAATACACCGACGAGGCCGCGCTGGCCGAAATGGGCAAGCTGTGCCAGGCGGTAAGCACCGAGTTCGAGAACGTGCCGTCGCTGTCGCTGGACCGGCTCGAGCAGCTGGGCGCCTTTGTCGCGCCGCGCGGCTACTGCGTGTCGATCGCGCAGAACCGCATCGGCGAGAAGAAGTTCTTTGCCGCGTGCGCCGAGCGCACCGGCGTGTCGCCGGCCCCGCACTGGGTGATCCAGCACGATGCCGATGTCGACCAGCTGCCCGATCACGTGCTGCCCGGCATCCTCAAGACCGCGCGCATGGGCTACGACGGCAAGGGCCAGGCGCGCGTGAAGACGCGCGACGACGTGCGCGCCGCCTGGAACGCCATGCAGCACGTGCCGTGCGTTCTGGAGCAGATGCTGCCGCTGGCCTATGAGGTCTCGGTGCTGGCCGCGCGTGCCGCGGACGGCTCCACTGCCACCTGGCCGCTGGCCGAGAACGTGCACCGCGACGGCATCCTGTTTTCGACGGAAATGCCGTCGACCAGCGTGTCGCCTGACATTGCCGACCGCGCGCGTGCCGCAGCCGCTGCCATCGCTACGGAGATGGGCTACGTGGGCGTGCTGTGCATCGAGTTCTTCGTGCTGACCGACGGCTCGCTGGTCGCCAACGAGATGGCGCCGCGCCCGCACAACTCCGGCCATATCACCATGGATGCGTGCGAGACCAGCCAGTTCGAACAGCAGGTGCGCGCCATGGCGCGGCTGCCGCTGGGCAGCACGCGCCAGCACTCCGCCGGCAAGATGCTGAACCTGCTGGGTGATGTGTGGTTCGAGTTCGGCCTGGAACGCACGCCGTCCTGGGACGAGGTGGTGGCACAACCCGGTGCCAAGCTGCACCTGTACGGCAAGGGCGATGCGCGCCCGTCGCGCAAGATGGGCCACGTCAACTGCGTGGGCGAGCATGCCGAAGCGGCCGACGCCGCCTTTGCCGCCGCCGCGCAGGCGCTGCATATCCCGCTCTGAAGCCATAGCTCCAAGGAACACGATGTCGCCGCGCATGCCCACGGCCGCTGAACTGGACGAAGCCGTCCGCCTGCTCGAGGCCGGGCAACTGGTCGCCTTTCCCACCGAAACCGTCTACGGCCTCGGTGCGGACGCCGAGAACCCCGAGGCGGTCGCCCGCATCTTCGCGCTCAAGGGCAGGCCGTCGAACCATCCGGTGATTGTCCACGTGGTGGACGGCGCCGATATCGGCTACTGGACCGACGAGGTCCCCGAGGCCGCTCAGCAGCTGATCGACGCCTTCTGGCCCGGCCCGCTGACGCTGATCCTGAAGCGCGCCGCGCATATCCATGCGGCCGTCGCCGGCGGCCAGGACAGCATCGGCGTGCGTTGCCCCGCTCACCCCGTGGCGCAGGCGCTGCTGGCGCGCTTCAAGCGCGGCCGCGGCGGCATTGCCGCGCCGTCGGCCAACAAGTTCGGCCAGGTCAGCCCGACCACCGCGCAGCATGTGCGCGATGAATTCGGCGATGCGGTCTATGTGCTGGAAGGCGATGGCGTGGAGGTCGGTATCGAATCGACCATCGTCGACCTGTCGCGGCTGGACCAGGGCATCGGCCCGGTGCTGCTGCGGCCGGGGGCGATCACCGCGGCGATGATGGCGCAGGTATTGGGCGCGGCCCCGCTGCCGCCCGATGCGGCCGCGCCGCGGGCTTCAGGCACGCTCAAGGCCCACTATGCGCCGCACACACCGCTGCTGCTGGCCGATGCGCAAGCGGCTTCGGCGCAGCTGGCCTCGCTGCCGGACGATGCCCGCGTGGCGTGGGTCGGCCGGGCGCCGCTGGTGGACCAGCGTTGTACCTGGGTGCAGGCGCCTGCGGACGCGGCGGCCTATGCGCGTGAGCTTTACCGCTTGCTGCGCAAGCTCGACAAGCAGGGCTATACGCAGCTGATGTTCGAGGTGCTGCCTGAAGGGCAGGATTGGGCCGGGGTGCGTGACCGGCTGGAGCGGGCGGCGGCGGCGTTCGAGGGGTGAGGGTCCCTTACCCCCCCAGCAACCGCAACGCCGTGTACACCGCCATCCCCACCATGATCATCCCCACCATCTTCCGGGTCAGCAGGTAGAACAACGTGGCGGCAATCCCGGCCATCAGCTTGTCGTTGGAAAACGCCACCGTGAAATGCCCCTGCCAGGTCATCAGGTCCGGCAGGATGATCGCCGCCAGCGCCGCGGCCGGCGCATAGCGCAGCGCCCGCGCGATGCGGTCCGGCACGGTGACATGCTCGCCGGCCATCAGGAACAGCGCGCGCGTGACGATGGTGACGACCGCCATACCGAGGATGGCAATCCAGATTTCAAGATGGCTCATGCGCGGTCTCCCGGCGGCGTTTCCGGCGCGGCGGCGTTGGTGACCTCGGGGGCCTTGGGCTTGCGCCGGCGGATGCCGCGCAGCGACGCGCGCGCGGCCAGGTCGTCGCTGGCCATGCCGGCGGCAATCGCGCCCACCACTGCCACCACCAGGCTGAGGCGGTACGGCAAGTCAAAGCAAAGCAGCGCCAGCACCGCCGACACCACCACGGCCAGCAACGTGGAGCGCGAGTTGATGGTGGCGATCATCACCGGGATCAGCGCCATGGTTCCCGCCAGCCCCAGGCCCCAGCTGTCGGGGAACAGGCTGGCCAGCACGATGCCGATGATCGAGGACAGCTGCCACGTGCAGAAGTTGGTCAGCGCCATGCCCCAGAAGTAGCCTTCCTTGCCGGGCTCGTAGCCGGGCGTGCTGTACTTCTGCAGGAAGTAGACGAAGTGCAGGTCGCCGTTGAACGAGCCCAGGATGGTGCGCCGCCATAGCGGCAGGTAGCTGAAGTGCGGCTGCATGCCGGCGCTGAAGATCACGAAGCGCAGGTTGACCACGGCCGCGGTCAGCCAGATGGTCCACAGCGGCAGGCCCGCGGCGAACAGCGGCAGTACCGCCAGCTGCGCCGAGCCGGCATAGACCAGCAGCGACATGCCGATGGCTTCGGGCACGGTCATCACGGATTTGCTCATCGCCACGCCGGTCACCAGGCCCCAGGAGAATACCGCGGGCAGGGACGGGGCAAAGTAGCGCGCGCCGTCGATAAAGCCGGCGCGTTCGGCGGGTGCGAAGCGATGCCAGAGGCGCAACCACACCGGGGGTTGTCGGGAAGTCATGTCAGAGGGCGAGGGGCAATGCAGGCCCGGGGCC
>NZ_JFJW01000043.1:12953-14871 GCF_000611125.1 Cupriavidus sp. SK-4 | reverse complement strand
GCGGGGGGCCGGCCGGGAGGGCTGCCGCCGCAGGACGCGGCCGGCACCCTGGCATTATAGGGGCGGATCGGACGCTGGTAAGTGTCCGCTTAACAAAATGCGGCCGCGGCGTTGGCGCCAGGCCACGGCGCCGCGCCGCGGCCTGTCCGGCGCGGACTCAGGGTGCGCCGCGGTACACCCATTGCAGCAGGGCGTCGTGCGCTTCCTGCGCCTGCGCGGCGTTGGGGTGGTTGATCATGCTGACCACCACGTAGCGGCCGCCCTCGGCAGCATCCACATAGCCGGCCAGCGCGCGCACGTCGGCCAGCGTGCCGGTCTTCAGGTAGCCGTTGCCGGCCGCGTTGGCGCGCGTCAGGCGGTTGCGCAGCGTGCCGTCGACGCCCAGCACCGGCAGCGAATCGATCAGCACCGGCCCCACGTTGCTGGCCGCGGCCTGCTGCAGCAGGCGCGCCAGGTCATAGGCGCTGATGCGTTCCTCGCGCGACAGGCCCGAGCCGTTGTCCAGCACCAGGCCGGGCATGTCCAGCCCCTGGCGTGCCAGCCAGCGCTGCACCACGCGGATCGAGCGCCCGGTGCTGGCCGGGCCGCCGCGGTCTATTTCTGCGCCGATGGTCAGGAACAGCTGGCGCGCCATCACGTTGTTCGAGAACTTGTTGATGTCGCGCACGATGTCCGTCAGCGGCAGGCCGTAGTGGCGCGCCAGCAGCACCGCGCTGCGCGGCACCTTGCCGCTGCGCAGCCCGGGCAGATGGGCAAAGCGCCCGCCGGCGCGCTGCCACTCGGCGACGAAGCCGCCCCAGGTGAACTCCGCATGCGACAGCGTGGCGATATTGAGCACGTGCTCGCCGCAGTCGCTGGCATAGTCGCCCGAGAACGACGCCAGCACGGTGCCGTCCGCCTGCGGCACCACGCTCGGGCTGGCGCTGGACTGCCAGTCGCCGCAGCGGCCGTTGGTCAGCGTCAGCCGGTTGTCCAGCTTGAGCTGCGCCAGTTCGGGCGTGACGCTGACTGCCACGGTCTGGCTGGCCGGGTCCGGCGTCAGCGTGAACGACAGTGTCTTGAACGCATAGAGCAGCGCATCCGGGCCGACGTTGTAGGCGCGCTGCGCCTCGCCGTCGATGGTGCCGTTGCCGTCCAGGCCATCGGCAAAGTAGCTGCGGTCCAGCACCAGGTCGCCGTTGATGCCGGTGGCGCCCCCGGCGCGCGCCTTCGCCACCAGCTTGGCCATTTCTTCGGGCACCAGCTTGGGATCGCCGTGGCCGCGCAGGTAGACGTTGCCGTTGACGGTGCCGTCGAAGCCGGGCTGGGCGTCGGCGTAGAGCGAGGTCTGCCAGCGGTAGTCGGGCCCCAGCAGCTGCAGCCCGGCAAAGGTGGTGACCAGCTTCATGGTCGAGGCCGGGTTCATCGGCTGCTGCGCATTCCAGCTGGCGCGGGCGGTGCCGGCGCCCAGCCTGACCACGTAGAAGCTGGCGGCCGAGGCCGGCACGCCGGCGCGGCGCAGCGCCGCGGCCACCGGGGCCGGCACGCCGGCGCTCACCAGTGCGGGATCGGCAGCCGTTTTTGCGGAGGTGGCAGCTTTGGCTGCTTTGGCCGCCTTGGCGGGCGCTTTGGCTTGGGCCGGGGTGAGTGCGGGACCGCCGGCCAGTAGCACGGCGGCAAGGATGGGCGAGAGCAGTGGCGACAGGCGGCGCAGCAGGGCGCCGGGTCGCGATGCAGTAGGCGCGGCGATTGTTCTTGGCATGGCGGCCATGTTAACGCATGGCCGCGGGCCGGAGGATGACTGTCTTGCCGGCCGCCCTCAGCCGGCGCGCGGCGGCGCCAGCCGTGCCAGCAGCGACTTCAGCGTGGCCTGCTCGGCCCCGGTCAGCGCCGAGCCGACGTGCGCGTCGTGCGCCACCACTGCCTGCGTGGCGGCTTC